>PLEU01000210.1 GCA_003136515.1 Spartobacteria bacterium | reverse complement strand
GTCTGGTAGGTCTTGGCATGTTCCATCACCTGATCATGCGAGAGATGGGGACGCGTTGCTGAACGGCCGCTCGGATCGCCGATCATGGCGGTGAAATCCCCGATGATCAGGATCGCCTCGTGTCCCAACTCCTGAAACTGACGCAGCTTGGTCAGTCCCACCGTATGCCCGAGATGGATGTCGGGAGAGGTCGGATCAACGCCCAGCTTCACCCGAAGAGGACGGCCCAGCTCAAGTTTCGTCTTGAGCTCCTCCTTGCTCAGAACCTGGGCACACCCGGAAATAAGCGGAACAAGCTGATCGAGGGAGGAAGTCATGGGGAAAGAGATTCTGCGAAATAGGAAAGGGAGGATTTAACCGCAGAGCAGGCGCTGCTGCAAGAACGGGTGAGGCCAAACCTGAAGAGAGTGCAATGAATCTCCCGCCCTTCTTTCGACACGCTCCTCTCAAACGGTAGGATTTCACCCCATAGAATTTCGTCTGCAATCCCGCTACCGCGTCATCTCAAAAGAGGCTTCTCCTCTTCAATTCGGGCCTGTTAGGGTTTCTAAGAACAAATGGGCTAAGACCCTGTCCCCCCTCACCGCTAGTGTGTTATGATGACGAGTGCCGTGAAAAAAACCCGTGAAAAAAACCGCGTTGAGCCATGCGCGGCTGAAGAACTTTCCTCCGTCACGTTTTCCATCCCCGGCACAACAGCCAATCTGGGGCCGGGCTTCGATTCCTTTGGTCTGGCCCTGAATCTTGCCAATCTGGTGACGATTACCCAGGAGAAGTCTCCGCCATCACTGCCACCGATGGTGGCGGCAACCGCAGAGAGCTACTTTAGCGGGAGCGGTTTGACCCCTTTCACTTTTTCCTGGAAGATTCGTGGCAGCGTTCCTCAGGCACGCGGACTCGGCAGTAGTGTCACCGTGCGGCTTGGAGTCCTCATGGGTCTGAATGAGCTCTCGGGCAGTCCTCTCTCCCGCGAGGGAATTTTCCGCCTCTGCGCCGAGTTGGAGGGACATCCGGACAATGCTGCTCCGGCACTCTTCGGAGGCTTCACCATTGCGCGCTCATTGCAGAACCCCGTCCGCTATGCGGTTGCCCCCTCCCTCCGTTTTGTCCTGCTGATTCCTGACTTTGAGGTCGCCACTCCCGATGCCCGCAAGGTCATGCCCAAGTCGATCAGCGTGGCCGATGCCGCCGCCAATGCCGCCGATGCCGCCGTGATTGCCGCTGCCTTTGCCACCAGGCGCTACGCTCTTCTGGCAGGAGCATTCGGCGATCGCCTCCATCAACCCTACCGGGCCAAGCTCGTTCCCTTCCTCCCGGAGGTCGTAGCCGCCGCTGAAAAAGCCGGGGCATTGGGTGGATGGCTGAGCGGATCAGGCTCGACGATCTGTTCCCTGGCATCAGATACGGAGAGTGCCACATATGTGGCCAGGGCGATGAGGAAGAACGCGCCGAAAGGGTGCAAGATCGTTATTTGCGCAGCGGATAATCAGGGAGCGCGGGAGGCAAAGACCGCGAAACCTAGGAACTGAGACCGACGGCCCAATAATATTTTCAGGTTTCAGCCTTCATCCATTCTGATCAGTCCATAATCTTTTTCCCATGCGGCGCTTCCTCGACACTCTCGAACAGTTTGCCATCGACGTCATTCTGGAACGGCGTGCAGGCAAGCGCGCCGGAATATTGCGGTGGTTCCTGCTTCTCCTCTCCTGGTTCTATCTCCGCATCGTGCGCGTGCGCCTTTCCCTTTTCCGGAATCATCTCAAGCGCAAGCATCAGATAGGATGTCCTGTCGTCAGTATCGGCAACCTGACGGTGGGAGGAACCGGGAAAACCCCGGTTGTAGAAAAACTCGCCCGGGATCTCACTCAACGCGGACGCCTTGTTGCGATTCTCAGTCGCGGCTACAAGAGCGTGAGACGTCGTCATTCAGGCCGTGAAAAACACCCCGTTCGGGTGGTTTCCGAGGGAGGGGCACTCCTGCTGGATTCCAAGACAGCGGGGGATGAACCCTTTATGTTGGCGAAGAACCTGCGAGGCGTGGCCGTCCTAGTCGAAAAGGACCGTGTCGCCTGCGGACTACATGCCGTATCGGCCCTTGGGAGCGATCTTCTGATCCTCGATGATGGGCTTCAATATCTCCGCCTGCACAGGCGCTTCGATCTTGTCCTCGTGGATCGCGAGGCTCCCTTTGGCAACGAACACCTCCTCCCGCGAGGCACCCTGCGCGAGCCCCCGGAACATCTTCGGCGCGCCACCCACATCCTGATCACAAAATGCGACGGAACCGATCTTTCCGATTTGCACGCACGCATTCGCAGCTACAACAGGACGGCCCCCATTCTCGAATGCCGCCATCGGCCAGTAGAGTTGCAGGATGTCTCAACCGGTGAAATTCTGCCTCTAGAAAAACTCAGGGGCCTCCGCGCAGGAGCCCTCTCCGCTATTGCCTCTCCGGAGAGTTTCGAGCAGGGCCTCAGGAAGCTCGGTGCACAACTTGAATTGATCCAGAGCTACGCCGATCACCACCGTTATTCCAGACGCGAGATGGAACGCTTCATCAACCGCTGCGAGAGGCGCGACGTCTCCTGCATTCTGACCACGGAAAAGGATGCTGTTCGGATGCCCCACCTTCCCAATCAGAAAATGCCAATTTACTATCTGCGCATCGAGATCGAGATATTGAAAGGACAGGATCTTTGGGATCAGATGGTGGAACAACTCGTGAATCATCCGATGCCCTTGGTGGATGATTCCGAGACGCGGGCCGAGGAGGAGCGGATGAAAGAGCGGGCTGAAATTGTTGGTTGATTATAACTGATTGCTCGCTCCGAGCTGATGAGCAGTAAGAAGCCTGAAATGTGTATAGCCTAAACCGCTCTCAAGTTGCCTGACTGAGCAGAGAGAGTAAAAATCTCGTCCCGTACGCCTCGATCCACGCGACTCACATTTTTCGACTTCCTTCCATTATTCACTGGGATGCAGGAGAGAAGGAAAATGGAAAAACAATTGCTGGTTGTTCATTATCCAGAAATGAGCAATCAATAATCACTAAATGAACCGCCTTTTTCTCCTCTTGCTATCTTCCATGCTGGCCGCAGGAAGTCTCCTTGCGGATCCCGCGAAGGATCTTGCCAACCTCTTCGTCGGCGGACCGCTTCTCGCCGCCTCTCCTGAGATTCAGGTGGCCACGGTTCGCAAGGCTCAGGATGCCCTCCGTGTCCTCGGGTACTATCGGGGACCGATCAATGGCATCCCTGATGCCAACTTGACCTACGCCCTGCGGATCTATCAGAAAGACAGTCGCTTCAAGGCCACTGGACGCCTCGACAAGATCACGTTGCAGGGGCTCGATATTGATCCGAGCGCCTACGTGCCGGGGAGGTAAGGCGGGCTGAAATTGTTGATTGTTCATTGCTGAAAATCCGCAATCTATAACCAGATCTGTGCCCCCCTCACCCCACCATGGTTGGCACCATGATAGCATCAGTCATACCGTGCAGGATTTTCTTGTCGGCAGGGCAGACCGTTGCAAGCGCTCCTCCCAACTTGGTTTTTCCCCCACTAACAAAAAAATATGGGCTCAGACGAACCCTTCCCTTCATGGCAACCACCCCGCCCGATGCGTCAAAATAAGGATGCTCGGAAAGGATGGAATTGCGGTAAACTTGGAGGATGTGGGGATGGGCCGGGTATTCCTCCAATGCGGTCGCAATCGCCCTCTCCCATTCCACCTTTGAAAGGTCGGCGCCAAGCGACACACCACGAGCCCCCCATGCTCGTCCATCAAAACCACTGATCTTAATAATGAGTTCCC
>PLEU01000044.1 GCA_003136515.1 Spartobacteria bacterium | reverse complement strand
TAGTATCGATACGACAAATACGTCTTCTATGTCATAACCCCGTCAAGTAGGTGCTCAGCGTGACGCTTACTTTGTAGCGATGGTGGTAGCGATCTTGGTGTAGGAGCCTCTGCTTTCCTTCAGATTATTGAAGGCTACCGATGAGGCGTCGCGCTGGCTTGAACGGAATAGGAGCTTAAGTTATAGCCGTCGCAGGCACCCACCACATAGTAATAGGTGATCCCGGCAATCACATTCCGGTCGGCATACTTCGTGGAGGTCGTGGTGGCGATCTTTGCATAGGGACCGCCACTGATTTTTGACCGATAGATAGTATAGAACTTAGCATTAACCACTGAGGCGAATGAAAGAGTTACCGATTTAACTTCCGAAATTGCTGAAATACTGGCCGGAGGATTGGGAAGTACGGTAATCTTGGCCGCAGGGCTAGTGACTGATCCATAGGGATTGCTCACCAACACCTCGTAAGTGCCGCTTGACTGCACATTGGTTACGTTGAGGTTTTCATTTGTGGCCCCGGCGACCGGCGTAGAAATATCGAAATACCACTGGTAGTTTAAGGGCGCTGTCCCTACCGCATCTACGTTGAAGCTGGCGCTGCTCCCGATATTGGTAGACACATTGCCAGGCCCGCTGGTGATGGAGGGAGCGGTTGCAGTCCCACCGGGTATCACACCACGAATCAACTTCAAGTCCTCCAGACCCAATTGCCTTAAATGATCCAGACCGCTGCTGATGGAGGTATAATCGGCACCTGTAAGAGGGCTTGGGGTATCTGGCAGCACTCTTAAGGTGGAGTAATCGGATGAAATTGTCTGGTCTAACGTTTCAATCAGATGGCAGGAAGCATCGGTGTTAATGCTAGGCGCACTCTCGAAGAAATTATCCACCGGAAGGATGAGGGTGAACAGATTCGAACCTGTTTGAGTGAACATGACCGGAGCAAAAATATTCGTGGGCGCACCCAGACCATTGACGTTATTGGCAAAAGCCTGAGGGCCGTAAAAGCACCAGCCATTATAATTTTTCACCGTGACCGCCACCGAATTCGACCAGTTCTGCTGTCTGAAAGCCTGCAGGGTCACACGTCCCGTCCAATTGGCCGCGCCGCCTTCCAGATCGAGATTGTTCAAAGTCTGCTCGTCGTAGTAATCGGCATTCACGTAATCCTGACTGTCTCTGATGTTCAAGTCATACAGATTGCTTGCCTGATCCGCATAACCGATTCCCATGTTCGCATAGAGGATGCCCAGAAATCCCGTCTTGGGCTTGGTTGTCCCATCCACCCAAACTCTACCTCCGGTCACGTGATTGCCCAATATTTCTGCCGATCCACAATCATGAATCGTCAAAGGTCCCTCTGAATACCCCAGATAAACTTGGGAACCCCCTGCCAGATTTGTCAACACCACCCCTTGCCCAGTTGTGTAAGAAATAAAATTTTGGTAGGGATTGGATCGGTAGGGGAAGAAACCTGCCGGAGGAGAACTGCCATTTACCCCTCCTGGGCCGTATCGGAAATAAAGGACATTATCGATTAGCAGCTGGGCGGTTCCCGTAGAGGTTTCCGTTATGCCTGCTGTCTGCGGAGCTGTAAGGAACGGAATTTTGGTCATAAGCTGCTCCAACTTGATATTCGTGGGTGTGTTCACAGAAATCACCGAGCCGCCATTCGTGCCAGTCCAGCAAAGCTGGGTCCAGTAACCCGATCCCTGAATAGTATAGTTCCCGCCCGCGATGTTGAGGGTTGAGCCGATAAGGAAGTAGCCAGTGGGAATATAGACGATGGTTCCATTATGGGCCGCCATGGCATCATCAATGGCCTGCTGAATAGCGGGCGTCGCGTCCGCGCTGGCATCCCGTTTTGCATTGTAGGGCGGCTCTGTTACATCCAACACAGCAGGGCCATCATTAATCGGGCCTGAATTCAGAAAAATTTGGTTGGGCGAACTGAGCATCGTGGTGATGCCTACATTTGAATTGGATGGAGCAACATTGATGGCCTCCACGTTGAATGGCAGACCCTTGCCTGAGATCTGAACCATGTTCGTTTGATTGCTGATTCCCGGAAACGAATTGTTGCACACGATCAAATTGGCGGCACCGGTAAGTGTCCCGCCACTGTAACAATTCAAATTTATGGGTGGATTGTTGTTGGGCGGATTGCTGAACTTGCAGTCGAAGATCATGGCGAGCAGATCATCGCCCAACGTGATTGCCCCGCTGTTAAGACCAGCTCCAAGATTACCCCACGAATCCACCCAGCAATCCTGAATTACGTGGAGCTGCCCTCCGTAGCCCGTATATGGCGGCATGGTGATAAATGCCTCAGAACCCGTGGAAGTGCAGTGACGCACACGGACAGGTGCAGCACTGGTCATGTCAGCTACGCTCGAATACTCAAAATGAGTATCGTAGGTCATCTGCGCCACGTTGCCGTGAGAGTCGATTCCCGTCCCGCACCATTCAAACTCGCAACCTTCGAAGAGGTATTCGTAATCATTCGGGTATTTCAGTCCGATTTGAGAGCCATAGATGCAATTGTAAAACAGGCAATTCCAAACCTCGCATCCGCCAGTCCATTCATTGCCCGAACGGTTCGCAAAATTCAGCCCTACGCCGACGAAGTTTAGGAACGCCTCATTCCAGTGACGCACTGGATCTTCTGGAAGGCCGCCGTTGGGTACATTCTGGACTTGATGCACTACACCGCTGGAAGCGAGCTCCCGGCCATCCCAACGAATTCCTACGTATCGGGAGTGATTGACACCCGTCGATAAGAACATGGTACCGCCCGCCGTCCCATACCAAGCAATCGTCGTGTCGCTTCCGCAACCCACCAAAGCCAGACCATTGATACCGTAACCACCTGTGTTCCAAGCTAAGGTAGAGCTGATTTTATACGTGCCCGGCGGTAAATACACCGTGGTCTTGTTTGTGGTCAACGGGTAGTTATTAAGGGTAAGTCCCACCTGCGACGCCAAATTCAAGGCGTCTTGGATGGCTTGTGTGTCGTCATTGATTCCGTCACCTACGGCATGATGGGCTATGCTTGGATCAGTCATGACATTGATCCAGTCCGACCGCTGAATCCACTTCATCGGCGCAATGTTCACGCTCGGTGCCGGGAGCGTGCTGCTGTTTGTGGACAACCCGTTGAAACTAGCGGGGGGGCTGTTATACAAACGCATCTGGTCATAATCACAATCCACTCCTGCCGAGCCGTACCCGCTTTGGTACCAACTGCCGCCCAGTGCATTAGACCCGGCTTCAGCGGCGTCCACATTGAACGTAGCCCCATACAATTCGCTGCCGGTGGAAGTCGTGTCGATCGGCCCCGTCCCGGCTACCCCAAACGACTTCATGGTGACCAACCCGTTGGTGTCAGTGCTGAAAGTAAAACCAAGGTGCCACACGTTCGGTATGGCAAACATATTCGCGACACTGTCACCATAAATTATCGCAGTTGTCCCCACAGAAGGGCTGGTGGAACCAGCAGTGCCGAAGATTCTTGTGAAATTCGTGATGGCATTTGGATTGCCAGCTATGAGTAGGAGACGGAGTGAGCCATACTCCAAACCTGTCAAAGAGATCCCCAAACCAGATGTCCCATTCACGACATTGCCATTGCAGTTTTCCGCCCCCAGCCAAGAGGCAGAAATCCCCGCACCGGATCCATAATCATTGGTATCTGCCACATTCAGGCGGATAAACATGTCGAATCCGCCGTTTAGGTTCAGGTAGGCGTGGCCGCTATTGGTGATATTCGGACCAACAAAGCTAGCGAAGGAATTGGAGGCAGTATCGGGAGTGTAGGTGAGAAAAGTGCCGCCGGTAGGTTGACTCCAATGTACGTTCAGATAGTTGCCGCTGGTTGATGTGAGCGGCTTCACACCGCTGAACTGGACGGTTTGGTAGCTATTGCTAAAGAGCCCTGAACATACGCCCCCGAAAGTCACGATATTGGAGCTGCCACCTTCCGCTCCGCCTGGCCCATTGTAATCCGCTTGAAAAACCACTGTGGCATGCCCTTTGGAACTCCAATCTAAAAACAGCAAAAGTATTCCCAAGACTGCCAGATGAGAAACATGTCGGATCATGAGCCTAATAACAGAGGTGTCTATTTCTCAATGAGTTCTGAATTTTCCTCCCGATCGAAGGATTTACAAATCTATTTTCTAGGCGAGGAAGTTTGGATGGCGGGCTTCGTCTGATACTAAAGTTCGCTATTTTTTTGTGGCTCGCCTCCTCCCGACTGACTCGCCCTGCGGGTTGTACAAGTCCCAGCTTGCTCCACTCTCCGCTGCCCACCTCGTTGCGAACGAGCAGCAACACAGCCCTGTACTATGATCCCAAGGTGCCTACCCTTCTATCAGGAGGACTGTCAACCTCTTCGGTCCATGAGCACCTAGCACCAAGATGCGTTCAATATCTCCCGTCCTNNGATGGGGTGGCAGCACCGAGAGGGCGCGACCCCCGGCGCTCGGGCCTGAAACCAGGACACCGCCGGTCTGGGCCACTAAGCATTCACAACAGGTTACTCCTGCATCACATTTTTCGAGAGCATCAACCGTATAGCCATTGTCGGTTTTTAAGATCGATGCAGTGGAACCTTCCAGAAGAATGCTGGTCTCCGGAGTGGAATGGGTGGCTATACTTTTCCAAGAACCTTCGGCGGTGAGCTTCGCTACGATGTCACGGGCTGCTAGGAGTGAGGGGCAGCGGAAAAATTCGCTTTTCAGCGCCTCCGACTGACGGGCGAAGAGGCCTATCTGATCGTCCAAGGTCTCGCCAACCTTGGGCAGCCATTCGCGCTGAACATGATTAGCTGTCGAGGGCGTGGTGGCGTCCACAGGCTCCCCATGTTCGTAGGCCCTGTGCGGAAGGGGGGCTGGATTATCCAGAAGTGCTTCGCGTATGCGAGTCAGTATGATGCTCTTGCCGTCAGACATGGCTAATATTTTTTTGTGGAAGAGCCTTGGGGGCGTTCTTTTTTCCACTGTTCATGAAAAGAGGTGGGGGCAAGTTTCGGGAATATCCGCGAGCGGGTCCAAGCGATGAGAGGATCAAGGAATGTGCCGTTTACCAGTAGGTGCAGCGGCTGGAAGAGGCGGCCCAGTTTGACGGCGAAGCGGTAGAGCGCGGGGTGGCTCATCGTCAAGGCAAAGCCGAGAAAGGCGATCTTCTCACTCGGCACTGGTTTGGCGGCTGAGGCGTTACGGCGGTTTTGCAGCAGGTGGTGGTGAAGGTCGATCTTGACGGGACAGGCTTCTGTGCAGGCTCCGCATAGGGAGGAGGCGGAGGAGAGATGTTTCCATTCCTGAAGACCGCGCAGGTGGGGTGTAATGACCGATCCGATCGGTCCCTGATAGGTAGTTCCGTAGCTGTAGCCGCCGACATTCTTGAAGATCGGGCAGACATTCAGACAGGCTCCGCAGCGGATGCAGCCGAGGGCGTCACGTTGTTCAGCATCGGCAAGCAGCTCGGTCCGACGGTTGTCGAGGAGGACGATATGCATCTCCTCGGGGCCGTCGATTTCACCCAGCTGGCGGGGTCCGCCGTACATGGTGTTGTAACAGGTCATCGTCTGACCGGCTCCGGCTGTGGCAAGCATCGGGAGGAAAAGGGCGAGATCTTCGAGTTTGGGGAGGACTTTTTCGATGCCAACGATGGCGACGTGAAGTCGGGGGAGCGAGGTAGTCAGGCGGGCATTACCCTCATTCTCTGTAATGGAGATCATGCCGGTTTCGGCGATGGCAAAGTTGGCGCCACTGATACCCATGTCGGCCTCGCAATATTTCCTGCGCATGGCACGGCGGGCGATCATTGTCAGCTCTTCGGGAGAGTCGGTCGGCGGTGAGCCGAGTTCCTCCTGAAAAAGATCGCTGATCTGCCTGCGGTTGAGGTGCATGGCGGGAAAGACTAGATGGTAAGGCGGTTCCTTGCGGAGCTGGACGATGTATTCCCCAAGATCGGATTCAAAGACGCCATAACCCTCTTTTTCCAACGCGGCATTGAGATGGATCTCCTCACTGGTCATCGTCTTGGACTTGATTATCGAGCGGACGCCCTTTTCCTTAGCGAGATTCAGGATGTAATCCCGGGCTTCTCCTGCGGAGGGAGCCCAGAAAACCTTGGCCCCCCGCGACTCGATTTTTTCCACAAATTCCAGAAGATACCGGTCGAGGTGATTGACTGCTTCATATTTCGTCTCTGCTGCAAGGTCCCGAGCGCCTTGCCAGCTCTGGAAGGAGGCCTTGGCAGCATCGCGCTTCTGATAGTATCCGCCGAGGGCCTTCTGGATGAATGCGCGGTGCTTAAGGTCGGAGGTGTAACGACCAGCCATCCGCTGAAATTCGGTGGCGAAAGTGGTCATGATTTTTAGAAAAAAGTAGAAGAATGAAATCCGAGGAGATTAGCTTATCGGGATGCGAGCACCTCGGCGAGATGGAGACTCCGAACAGTACTCTTCTGCTTCTCCAGCATACCACGTATCTGCATCAGGCAACTTGAGTCATTTGAGACTACGACATCGGCACCTGTCTGAAGGATTGAGGCGCATTTGACTTCATCCATGGCGGTCGAGATCGTCGGGAATTTCACAGCAAAGGTGCCACCAAATCCGCAGCAGGTCTCGGCCTCGCTCATTTCCAGCAATTCCAGTCCCTTGACCTTGGCAAGCAGGGCGCGCGGTTCATTCTTTACCCCAAGCTCGCGAAGGCCATGACAGCCGTCGTGAAAGGTGACTTTCCCATCGAACTCTGCACCGACATCAGTGACGCCGAGGGTATTGACAAGAAAACTAGAGAATTCGTGAGTCTTAGCGGATAGCTCCCGGGCTTCCAGTTCCTGAGGATCACCCTTGAAGAGCTGGGGATAGAAGACTTTGATCATCGCGACACACGAACCGGAAGGGCCGACGACGATCTCGGCATCGCGAAATGCGGCCAGCGTGACCCGAGCAGCGGCACGGGCTTCCTCCCAGTAACCGGAGTTGAATGGGGGCTGTCCACAGCAGCTCTGCCCATCGGGGAACTCCACCTGATGGCCCAACCCTTCGAACACGCGAACCACTGACCATGCCACATTGGGGTAAAGCTGATCGACGAAGCAGGGGACGAAGAGGGAAATGCGCACTAGATGAAAGAAAAAAGGATGAAATCAGAATGCAAGAAGCTAGGAGATGAGAGAAACATCAAAATCAGGAGAACAAGGGACAATTATTTTGCGATGCAATTGTGGTTCTGGTCAGTCATTCATCCATCAGCCATTTCGAAACTCCTTGAAGCTCCCAGGAGGATAATCCTCCTGGGAGACTTTGAGAGTTTTTATCTCAGGAATGCTTCGATCAAGCCGCCATCGACCGTGATAACCTGTCCCGTAGTCTTGCTCAGACGGCTGCTGACGCAGAGGAAGATCGCCTCGGCTTGGTCAGCTGGCTCTATCGGCACCTTGGTGAGCGTGCGGTCTGCATAGAACTGGGCAAGGCGGTTAACAAGCACGTCATCTGCCTCATCGTCACCGGCGGGAAGCTTGTACTTCACGAGGTTGGCAATCACCCGGTCGCGCGGGAAGAGTCCGGAGCCTTTCACCACGGTGGCGGGGGCGACACCGTTCACGCGGACAAGAGGAGCGAGGTCGATGGCCAGCTCACGGATGAGGTGGTTGGCGGCAGCTTTGGAGGTGTCGTAAGCGAGGGAACCGCGTTTGGAGACAACGGCGTTAGCAGAGGTGGTTATGACGGCGGTTGCGGGGAGCCCCTGCGCCTTGAAGACATTCGCAGCCTCCTCCACGCACCAGCAGGAGCCGATGACATTTACATCATAAGTGAGACCCCAGCCCTCGTCCTTAATGCGACCCTCACGGTCGGGTGATGCAATGAAGCCAACGGTGACGACAACACTGTCGATGCCACCGAATGCAAGGATGGCATGGTCGATAGCAGCCTTGATGGTCGCGCGGCTGGTGACGTTGATCAGTGCCGAGGTGGCAAGTCCGCAATTAGAAACACCGGTTCCGGCTACCCCGATCCCCATACCATACTTGGCATTGATCGCATCGACCGTTTCGGCCGCACCCTTTTCGTTGAGATCGAGGCAGACGACATGAGCACCCTCCTTGACTAGTCGGTAGGCGGTCTCACGACCGATGCCGCTGCCGGCACCGACGATCGCGACGACCTGGCGGGCGAGTTCCTTCTCTGCGGGCATACGCTGGAGTTTGGCCTCTTCCAGAAGCCAGTACTCTATGTCAAAGGCCTCCTGCTGTGGTAGGGAGACATATTCATCGATGGCCTCAGAACCGCGCATTACCTCGACGGCGCAGTTGTAGAATTCCGCGGTGACGCGACTTTCGCTCTTATCTTTGCCCCAGGCAACCATTCCCAGACCGGGGATGAGAATGACGGTCGGGTTCGGATCGCGGATCGCCGGTGAGTTGTCGCGGCGACAGGTATTGTAGTAGGAAGCGTAGTCCTTGCGGTACTGTTCCAAGCCGCTCTCAAGGAGGGCCCGAAGGCTTTCCAGATCACCGGTCTGCGGATTCCAATCAACNNTGGATGGTGCCGATGAAGCGCTTTTGTTGGCTCACTTGACCGCGGAGCCAGGGGAGGATGGAGATCCAGAGTTCCTTCCGTTTGGTCTCATCGAGACTCTTATATTTGGCCCCGCCGAAGGTCTTTTCCCCCTTGTCGTGGTCGGCAATGTACTTCGCGGCACGATTGATGAGATCAATGGAGAGGTCGTAGCATTCCTTCTG
>PLEU01000207.1 GCA_003136515.1 Spartobacteria bacterium | reverse complement strand
TCGAGTCCTCTCGTGAGCACCACTTTTGCGACGAACTCACGCTCCCTACTTCCTGATGCTCAACTGTCAGTCAACTTCAACACCTGCGATCAGATCCACCTCTCTGCCACATGGATAAACCGGAGTACGTCAGGGATCTTTTCTCCGCCATTGCGGGCCGTTACGTCCTGGTCAATCACCTCCTGAGCGGAGGTCTTGATGTCGTCTGGCGCGCCGCCGCCGTACGTCATGTGCGGACATGGAAGCCTGCGCTTCTGCTAGATCTAGCCACAGGAAGCGGCGACCTAGCGCTAGCTATCCGGAGAGCATCGCCCGAAACCCGCGTCATTGGGGCAGATTTTTGCAGGCCCATGCTGGAGGTGGCCCGGCAACAGGGTCTCACGGAACTCGTGGAGGCCGACGGGCTGAAGCTGCCGTTTGAAAGCGGATCCTTTGATGTGGTGACGGTAGCCTTCGGTCTCAGGAACATGGCATCGTGGGAAGGAGNNTCGAGTGGCCATCTCCTGATTCTTGATTTCTCACTTCCGACATTTCCGGTGATCCTCCCCCTCTATCGCGCCTACCTGCATTGGGTGCTGCCGACTGTGGCTGGTCTGGCAACAGGAAGAAAGGATGCCTATGAATATCTTGTTGGTTCGATCGAGAAATTTCCCTCCGGGAATGCCATGATTCGGCTCATCGAGGAATGTGGATTCCGGCAAGCTACGGCTCATCCCCTGTCGCTTGGGACGGTCTCGGTTTATATGGCAGAGAAAAAATGATGATAACGCCGAAGTTGAAAATTCTCTATCCTCAGAGAAGTTTGACTCTGTCCCCACGACTGCAGCAAAGAGACATGAGAAATTTGGTGCGCTACCTGCTCATCATAGCATTTCTGTGTTTGATAAGCGGTTGCGCCTTGTTGCCTCAACGCCAGCACCGACCTCCCGAGGTTCAGTCGGGAGAAACCCAGTTGACTCCTTCCCCAGTTGCTCATCATCCCTGGTGGAATCCATTCCGCGCCCTCAATTTCAAGTTTCCGTTTTTTCACCATCATCAGACCGCTCCCCGTGCAGAGGTTCTGCTGCGGGTCGGCACCGTCAGGACCGTTTCCCAAGACGGAACTTACGTGATTATCGAGTTGGATCCGGGAACCTATATTCCACCAGGTAGAAATCTCTTCGTCACTGATCCAACCGGGGAAATAGCCCGTCTCAGGTCAGCAGAGAGCAATTACCAATATTTCACAGCGGATGTATTAAGCGGTCAGCCACTCCCCGGCCAAATCGTTCAGCAATAGGGAATCACGGGTACTACGCAAGAGAGCGTATTGACTTGGTGGCTTTAACGATGCACGATCACATCTTGTTAATGACATTAAGAATTAATCCTGACTTATGACAGACTCCTCAACCCCGCTCAATTTAGAAGAAGTTGGCTCACTCGCCTCCATAATCATGGTGATGCAAAGACGCTTCATGGCAAATCTGATGGGAGAACTTTCCAAAGGAAGCATCTCCTTCCCCCAGTTTTTCCTTCTAGGCCACTTATGTTCCCACGGTGCCACCGGTATGAGCCGTATCGCGGAACTGATGGGACACAGTACCCCCGCAGCAACTGGAATGGTTCAACGACTTGAAAAACTGGGCTATGTCCGTCGCTCCCACGGGCAGGATGACCGTCGCAAAGTAACCGTAACGACAACCGCCAAGGGAGCCCGGCTTGTGGAGGGGGTGCGTCAGGAAATCATTGGTAATCTTGAAAAGGTCATGGATCTTCTGGATCCTCGCGAACAGCGGGCTTGGTTGGACATTTATAAAAAAATCCACGATTATTGTACTTCTTCCTGCGCCCGATGATAATTTTAAAATTGCCTCCTCTCTCCCTCGCCATACTCGGGGCGATCACGGTTGTCGGACCTTCCTTTGTCATCGCCGACCCATACTCAAATGACCAGTCGCAGTCAGGTATATCAGCGGGAGCCGCAGCCTCTGCAGCTTCACAGACAAACGCCGCGGTAGTTGGCACCAACCTGCCCGTACCAGCTGATCAGTCAGTCATGGGGGCCTCCGTGGTTCCCTCACTAGCATCCGNNCTGTATGCCGGCACGAATGCTTTCACCAATCTTCCTTCCATCTCTGCCCCTGCTCTTCCGACAGCCGCACCCATCACGAATGCGATCACGCCCGGTTCACTCCCGGCACCCCTTCCGACAAGCTACGGAGGGCCGATCACCATGCCAACGGCTGGAACCAACGGTTTTGGTCTTAAGGATAAAGTGGGCGATATTCCCTTGACCGCAGAAGCACTTGCCAAGGCAGGGCAGGCGGTCATTCCGGGCGTAATTGCAAAAAACGCGCGCAAGCTCAACATCAATGATGCCGTTCAGCTGGCCCTCCAGAAAAATCCTCAGGTGCTCACCGCAATCAGCGCCATACGCCAGGCTTCAGGAAATTATATCACCGTGCGGGCAGGACTCTTGCCTCAGATCGGTCTGGTTTCGCCCACTGGGTATCAATGGCAGCAGAACAGCCTAGTCAACGGCCAAAAACCTCCATCAACTGGGAGCTCTTCGATCAATTCGATTCTCTATCCCCAAGCCAACGACGCCAGTTGGAATATAGAATTTGAGGGTACCCAGCTCCTTTTTGACGGATGGAAGACCGCATCGAATACCAAAGCGGCGAAATTCTCCGAACAGATCGCCTATTATCAACTGCGCCAGACCATCGATGCCACGATAGCGACTGTCATCCAGCAGTTCTATCAGGTTGTCCTCGACCGCGCACTTGTCATTGCAAATCAGCAGCAGGTGGCCCTTTACCAGACACAAGTCACCGACCAGCAAAGCCGATACGATGCGGGCACCGTGCCGCGTTTCAACGTCCTGCAGGCCCAGGTGCAGCTCGCCAATGCACAACCCCCGCTCATCCAGGCTAAGAACAACCTGCGAATTGCTCTCTTCACCTTGGTGACAACAATCGGTCTCGATTACCCCAACCTGCAGAACATAGAAGTCCCATTCGACGTCGTGGGAGATCTCTCCTATAACCCGCGCAAGATTGATAGCAACGCCTCCATTCACACCGCGCTTCTCCGAAATCCACAGCTCAAGGCGGAACGCCAGAACATACTCGTCGCAGCCGCTCAGATCACAGCTTCGATTGCAGGGTGGCTACCGACCATCAGCGCCAATGCAGGCTATCAGATTCAGAGCTATCAGTACGACCCGACCCTCCAGCAGACCGTGGAAGGCTGGTTCACCGGTGTAACGGGAACCTGGGCTCTGTTCGACGGTTTGGCCACCTACGGTAACGTGAAACAGGCCAAGGCCACGATGATGAGCTACAAAACTGCCTACGACAATGGCGTCCGGCAGGTTATTCTGCAGGTGCAGCAGGCCATCTCCAATCTTAGGGAGGCAAGCGAAACTATCGACAGCCAGAAAGCCACGGTTGAGCAGGCCGTGGAGGCCCTGCGTCTTGCGCGTGAACGTCTCGATGCTGGTGCCGGCGTCCAGTTGGATGTGATCAATGCCCAAGTACAGCTTCTCCAGGCCCAGACCGCGGTGCTCAACGCCTACTATAGCTACATCCAGTCACTCTCTCAATATGATCAGGCCCTTTCGCTCAACACCCAGTATGAAGAGTTCTTCGATGATCCGATGAACAAGTGGGAAAAGAACCGGTTTAGGAACCTCAACGCCGTAACCAGACCTCGACCCAATCTCCCACGCGCTCTGCGCAAGAGTGATCCCCTGCCGCCCTCGACCAATTTTGATGACATCATCAAGAGTTCCTCCGTCAGGAAACACGAGTCTTCAACAACCTCCCAGCAGGTCGATTAATTCGATGACCATTGAGCGTTAGCATTGTTGAGTCCTTCCGGGAACTTGAAGCTGTCACCGGCATTGCAGCCCGGTTTTTCGGCAGGATTACAAATCTCGATGTGGCCATGGAGCGGTCTGAGGCCATGCAAGTGCTCGGGCCAATACACCGGAATTTGTTGGAAAAGGAGGGGCTTTGCGGCCTGTCGCTCTCCACAGCCGAACAAATTCATGGCAATAAGGTGGCTGTCGTGGAGCAATCTACGCCAAAGCCAATCCCTGGAGCGGATGGCCTTATCACTACAACCCGGGGCATCACACTCGGCATCTATGTGGCCGACTGTGCTCCTGTATGGATCGTGGCCAAGAAAGGCACCGCCGGAGCACTCCTTCACTCCGGGAGGAAAGGAACGGAACTTGGGATCGTTCCCATAGGAATCCATGCTCTCTGCTCGATCGGCAACCTCATCCCCTCCGATCTGATCGTCGTAATCGGTCCATGCATCCGCCCCCCCTGCTATGAGGTTGATTTTGCCTCTGAAATTCGCCGCCAGGCAGACGAAGCGGGCGTCATGGATGTTCATGACGCCCGGATCTGCACCTCCTGTCATCCAGATCAGTACTACTCTTACCGCAGGGAACGTGGACTAACCGGCAGGATGCTTGCCACGCTCTCCCTCCTCCCTAGGTAGGGAAACTCTGCGCCTCCATCTCCCTGCCCGTGAAACGACAATTCGATTCTTCACAATCCGAGTTGATGGATCTGGCCTGCTTAGTCGATGGGAAACCGTCACCTGAGTTGGAACGAGACCTTGCCAATCTTCGCTGGCTGAACCGCCACTTTGGAGCCATCACCCTCCTCCACTATTTTCTTAGGCGCTGGTTTAGCCACCGCATTCCGGAATCAGCTCCACTCCACATCCTCGATCTGGCGACCGGCGAAGGAGATCTCCCCCGAGAGATCGTCCGATGGTGTCGTTCTCGTGGGCTTGCCGTCGTGATTGATGCGGTTGATCTCAATGCCGCTACACTTGCCGTGGCGCAGGAACGCAGTGTCACTTTCCCGGAAATCAACTTTCACCAGGGAGATATCCGATTCTGGGGCGAAAGTCAGAAAGGGAGATGGGACCTCATCCTCTGCTCCTTGGCCTTGCATCATTTCAGCAACGGGGACGCAGTGATTCTCCTGCGCCATATGCGTGAGTTAACCTTGATGAATAAGGATTCCCATCTTCTGGTAGCCGATCTGGAACGATGCCGTCTCGGATCTCTTGGAATCTGGCTTTTGACGACCTTCCTTCTCCGCGAACCAATGACTGTGCACGATGCAAAACTGTCCATTCGTAGAGCATTCTCCTTTCAGGAGTTACGAGAACTCGCTGTGAGCGCTGGTTGGAACAAATGTTCCCACCGCCGCTTCCCAGTCACCAGACAGGCACTCTGGATGGATTCTTCCACCGACAATGCAAGCGACTGATTTGACTTTGCATCACGCGAGGATCGTTTGGGTAGAATTTTGGGACGCCACTTGGGATGCTTGGCTGAACCGACCGACTCATACTCAAAAATCTTACTGATGGGATAGATTAGCATTCCGGGGAGTCCCTGCACGTTGAGCCGGATGCTCATGTTCATTTTGTCGTCCAGATAATAGATATCACCATGGCCGATCATGCTGAAACCAAGCCCCTGAATCAGCAGATCCTTCGTATTAATAACCCCGTTCGCCACCGTGAAATCAGCCGTCGCCTTGCGTGCAGGCTGATATCCGAATCCGGGAACAACATCGCTGATGAGTTCGGAAAGCGGCCCCAGAACCGGCATCGCAAGAACGTTTCCATTATTAATGAGAATATTCCCACTACCCGTCATCGCACGGTCGTTGCCTCCCATAGCACGGAAGGAATAATCGGCTGTAAGATCACCCTTGGATTCTCCATAGTCGAAATAGAGCTTCGTAAGGGACTGGAAATCGACGTTTTCCATATGGATCGAGGCACCGTAGTTTGAATTTCCGGGAGCTACAGAAACATCGGCCTTCAACGCGACACCCCCTCCGTAAAGATGCGAAGAGGGAATGTCCACGGAAATGTTCTCACTCCTGAGCAACACGGTTCCCACCGTGGCTCCAAATGGAAGATCCTTCTTGATCAGAGTATATCCGAGCCCAGATGGGGCGTTGATTCCAATCCGCAGATCATTCTTCTGGGGGTTGCGGAGGCCCACTTTTCCAGAGACACGAAGTTCGGGGGGTTTGCGAAAACGGTAATCCTTAAGCGCTTGGGCAATCCGGGGATCGATCCACATCATCACCTTGACCGGATCCAGATTCGATCGGACATCGGGAAGGCGGCCCTCCCAGTTTTTGAAATCATAGATGAACTCACCGCGTCCGGTTCCAGCTCCCATTTTGACTACAATGTCCCGAAACGAAGCAGCCCCGTCGGCGATCTGGAAGTTGGAATTGAGACTGTCGATGCCGGCACCTCTCATCGAGGCCTTACCAAGACTGAGAGTGCCGATTCCCTTGACAGCCAGAGGATCTCTGGTTGATGCCGTACCGGAAAATGTGATGTTCAGAGGATCGCTGAAGTCCATTACTGAAAGGGTTTCCGCGGCCTTGGGGGAGACCGCACGTGACAGCTTTGCAGGGTAGAGGGAGGCGTTAAGCCGCAGCCGGTTGTCGCTTGGACCGATAAGTACATCTGCATCGATCGTTCCAGGATCCCCCTCGACATGAAAATCGCGGACTAGGACTTTCCCTCCCTGAAAGGCCACCCCACCGGAGAGACTGTTGATTGCAACCCCCCTGTAGGAGAATCGTCCTGATTCCAACAGGGCATTTCCATTCAGTAAGGGGGGCCCTCCGTTCCATTCAGCAGTAAAGTTCCCATTCAGGCTCAGGGGATCGATCCATTCCCAATCTGAGGCTTTTTGCGGACCCAGCAGCAGTGAGATAAACACTCCTGCATTAAGACTACCCGCAAACTCCAAAGAAGCCTTGTCGCCGGCAAAATCAGCCCATCCCGCAGCCTGCAATACCCCCATACCATCGTTGATGACCAATTTATCGAGCGTGAGTCTGCGCTGTGCATAGCGCAGATCCAGGGAGGATTCCTGCAGTCGGATACCGCGCCAGGAAGCGGGCCCCGAATGAAAAGCAGCACTCTCAATTCGAATACTCTCGGAGTCGGAAAGATCGCCGCTAACGGTGAGGGTGAGAACAGGAGCATCCCCCTCCCACTGAATCGTTTTCAGTTCCTTTTGAATGGCATCGATGTTGAGCGCAACACTTCCAGGACCCTTGGGAGAAACCGCCTTCGGGGAAAATTTCTTGGGATTGGCGAGAGTTCCCGAAGCATTCACCGCGATACCCGCCACCTCGAAGGAAGCCGAGGTCAGGCGAAACTGTTCCGGCGGGCAGAGAATAAGTCCCCTGACATGATCAAGGCGCAACCGAGGCTCCGAGCCAGAACTAAGCGGAATATCAAGGGTGGCGTCACGAAGAAAAATCCTCTCAAGACGAATCTCATCATGGACTAGTGATTCGAGGTTAATCGAAATGGAGAGCCGGTCAGCAGAGACGATGAGGCGGTGGGCGGGGGTTTTGTCATGGATCTGCATCTGATCCAGAATGAATCCCCGGGTGGGATTGAAGAGAACCCTTCCAACCGTCACTCTGTAGAATTGCCCCCCCAAAGTCTCTTCTGCTTTCATCCGGACCGCATCCCCCAAACCATACGTCGATGTGATGACAAGTAACACAGGAATTCCAATGATAAAGAGGAAGACAACTATGGAAAAAAAAGTGGCAGCCACATAGCGCAACCGGTCTTCAAACCGTCCGAAAACACCGGTGATTCCACTCTGAGGACGGAGCTTTCCACCGCCCCGACGACTCGGAAAGGGCGGGCGGGGGCTCACGGGTTGCATCATCCCACAACTTTCTGGATAGATACGCCTCTTGTAAAGCCACAGAAGACAAGGAGTTTTCCGAAACGAGACACTTGTCGCTACATCAGGGAATAAGGGTCTATATCAAGAGTCAGAATGATTCCGTCTGGCAACTTGAAGGATGCGGTCACCTCCCGGGCAAGTCGCCCAAGCAACGCCCCGGAAATCGCCTTCAAAGTCACATGGTACCTATACTGCCCGTGTGATCGCTCCAGAGGAGCCGGTGCCGATGCAGAAACCTGTACGCTGGAAGGAGCTGCCTTGTGAAAGGCCTGTGCAACCTCATCGGCAACAAAACCAGTTTTCTCGGCGGATTCCCCCCGGATCTGTACCAACATCATCCGAGTGAATGGGGGATGGGCAAAATTTTCGCGGAAGGCAATCTCCTGTTCATAGAACCCCTCAAAATCATGATGTCTTGCATATTGTACGGATGGACTGGCTGGAGAGAACGTCTGCACGATCACTTCCCCTTCTGTCTCGCCGCGGCCGGCCCGACCCGCAACCTGAGTCAGAAGCTGAAAAGTGCGTTCACCGGCCCTGAAGTCAGGTGCATGAAGCCCAATGTCGGCATTGATGATTCCGACCAGCGTCACATTTGGAAAATCCAATCCCTTGGCTATCATCTGGGTGCCGATCAGGATGTCTAAATGCTGCGCTCGAAATTGTCCGAGCACGTCGCGATATGCACCTTTCCGCGTCATGGTATCGGCATCCATCCTAGCGACGCGAGCAGAAGGGAAAAACTTCCGGACAGTCTCCTCCACCCGCTGCGTGCCGATTCCCATATGCTGAATTCCCGGATCGCGGCATTCCGGACAATGACCGGGCGGCTTGGATCGATACCCGCAGAGATGGCAAGCCAACCGATCCTCGGATCGATGCAGCGTGAGGGAGAGACNNGTGGGACAGCGACAGACATGACCGCATTGCTGGCAAAGCAGAGATGTCGAGAATCCACGGCGATTGAGAAAAAGGATCGTCTGCTGGCCCAGTTCAAGACGCTTCGAAATGCCCATTTGAAGCGGGGCTGAGAGTCCCCCCTCATTTTTAGGTCGCTTTCCCTGTAGGCGAAGATCAATAACCCGTATCAGTGGCATTATCTGACCGTCTGCGCGGCGTGGCAGTTCTAAGAGGCGATACTTTCCCAACCGCGCATTGCGATAGCTCTCTACCGAGGGTGTCGCACTTCCTAGGATCACCGGGCATCCTTCGATCCTGGCGCGCATCACTGCCACATCCCGCGCATGATAACGCGGGGTCTCCTCCTGCTTGTAACTGCTCTCGTGCTCCTCGTCCACGATGATGAGGCCGAGTTTTTTCATTGGCGCAAAAACGGCGCTTCGCGCTCCGATGGCGATACGGGCCTCACCACGCTGGAGTCGCATCCACTCCTCACGGCGCTCCGCATCGGAAAGATGACTGTGCAGTACGGCAACCCCACCGCCAGCGATGTCAAAACGGGAGCGAAATCGCTCGACAGTCTGCGGGGTCAGCGCAATCTCCGGAACGAGCACAAGGGCACTTTTCCCCCTATCAAGCACCCGGGCAAGGGCCCGCAAATACACCTCCGTCTTGCCGCTTCCTGTGACCCCGTGCAGGAGAAATGGTATGGGAATATCACCCCCGGATTCTTGAATGGCAAACGCCCTGGTGAGTTCCTCCACCACGGTTTCCTGATCCGGATTTAGCCTAGGTTGCGCCGTTGGAAGAATCTCATCATCATGGAAGGTTGTGGCTTTTTCCTCTGCCACTGTGATCCAACCATCTCTCTCAAGAGCCCTGAGCGTCAGACCAGAGGCCTTAGAGGAGCGAAGAAGCTCAGGCACAGGCATCGTCGGGCACTTTTTCAAGACTTGGAGCATTTCATTTTGTTTGACCGCCCTTTTTCCGAGGACTAGGAGCTCTTCTTCGCTGGGAATCTTCACGAGCCGGGCAATTCGGATTTTTTTGGAGGTGATTTTTTCCCCCCTCAGCATCGGCGGCAGAAACGAGCGCATCACAGAGGCAAAGGGGGCGCAATAGTACTCAGACATCCAGCGGGCCAAGCGCATCATCTTGGCTGAAAGTGATGTTTCCTCACCCACAACTCCCAGAATGGGCCTGAGCCCCGGCACATCCGATTGTTCCAGAAGTTCCAGCACAGTCCCGATCCCTCTGCGGCTACGCAACATGACAACCACGCGAACACCCGCAAAAACTTTTCCCGCAAACTCCTCTGGAATCAGATAGTCCAGTTCCCTCCCTTCTGAACGGTCAATCAGTATACGGGCAAAGGAAGGCATGGGGAGAAGGTTGAAAGCTGAAGAAAATCAAATGGGCATGCCTGCATGCCAATTCCCTTTTCAGGTTTCAGTCTTCCTTTTTCATTCCTCGCCGACTTCGGCCGCTATTCCGTAATGACATCCTTGTAAGTTGCCTGTGTGGGAATCATCGGAAGTACATGTTCCGTGTATGGAGTCATTACGTCCAATACATAGGTTTCTTTGGAATCAAGAAGCCTCTGAAGGGCTGCGCGCAGATCCTTCTTGTGAATCACACGCTCGGCGGGGACTCCGAACCCTTTGCAAATACCCAGATAATCGGGGTAGATGCGGTTGAGATCCTTAGGATCACCCAGAAAAGTATGGCCCCGGTTGCTTCCATGGAAGCGATCCTCCCATTGCATAACCATTCCGAGATACTGGTTGTTGAGAATGATCACTTTGGGAGCAATCCCGTCGATATGGGCAGTGGCAAGCTCCTGCACGTTCATGAGAAAGGAGCCATCTCCGTCAATGTCGATCACCTGCTTGTCGGGACGTCCGAGCTTTGCACCGAGCGCGGCAGGATAGCCAAAACCCATCGATCCAAGTCCCGCGGAAGTGATTAGCGTTCGGGGCTGGGTGAAATTGTAGAACTGCGCAGCCCACATCTGGTGCTGCCCCACGCCGGTTGTGATGACAGCGTCTCCCTTGGTGAGTTCCAAGAGCAATTCAATGACGAACTGCGGTTGGATGGCATCCGGAGTATCCTTGTAGCGGAGCGGATGGGCCTTTTTCCAAGCATCAATCTGCCTGTACCAGGCAGGGAAACGGGTGTGATTTTTTGCCACCGGTTTCATGCCGGCACGGTCAAGTTCACGGTTAAGCCTCGTCAGGGCATCTTTCACATCGCCCAGAATCGGAAGCTTCACAGCCCGATTCTTGTTGATCTCGGAGTTATCGATGTCGATGTGAACAATTGTGCCGTGCTCGCAAAATTTTTCCACCTTGCCAGTCACCCGATCATCAAAACGCACACCTATTGCCAGGAGCAAATCGGCCTCGTTCACCGCATTATTCGCATAGACAGTGCCATGCATGCCGAGCCATTTGAGCGAGAGGGGATGAATTTCCGGAAAACACCCGATCCCCATCAGCGTCGTGGCCACGGGAATCTGCGTGCGCTCTGCAAACTCCAGCATCTCACGGGAGGCTTCCGCCGTGATCACACCTCCACCGCAATAAATCATCGGCCTTTTTGCGGACGCAATGAGTCCAAGCATTTCCTGAAGTGCCAGTTCATCGGCACGGCGCACTGGATTATAGCCGCGCAGTGACACGCTTTTGGGGAAAATCGGCTGGGCTGTCTGCGTTTGTATATTTTTAGGGATGTCGATGAGAACCGGACCAGGGCGTCCGCTCTGGGCAATATAGAAAGCCTCCTTGATAATCCGGGGAATGTCATTGATATCCCAGACAAGGTAACTGTGCTTCACCACAGGCAGGGTCATGCCGAAGAAGTCGGTTTCCTGAAAGGCCCCCCTTCCGATCATGGCTTGGGGCACCTGGCCGGTGATCGCCACCATAGGCACGGAATCCATGTAGGCATCGGCAATGCACGTCACGAGATTAGTGGCTCCAGGCCCGGAGGTCGCCATGCAGACACCCGCTTTGCCGGTCACGCGGGCATAGCCCTCAGCTGCAAAGCCCCCTCCCTGCTCATGGCGGGGAAGGATAGTGCGGATCTTTTTTGATTTCGTCAGAGCCTGATGGAGTGGCATCGACGCGCCACCGGGATAGGCAAACACATACTCGACTCCCTCCCTTTCGAGGGAGGCAACCAGAATTTCCGCCCCATTCATGACGACTCCACGCTCGTTCGAAGAACCGGGCTTGGGAGTCTTCGCTGCCTTGGCGGCGCGAAGCTTGGATTTCGTGGTCTTTGAAGCAGAGTGCATCAGCGTGTGTTTCAGTTATTGAATAGCCTACTACAGAATCAGAAAACAAAAAAGCGGACAAAATTGTCCGCAATGATAAAAGGGGGGCTTTTCAGCACCCCCCCTTCTCTTGAGTCATTAGTGGGGTATTAGTAGGTCGTTGCCGTCCCTCCATTTGTTGAGAAAAATGCGTTGCCATTAGTCAAATAGGGCGAGTTCGTGCCGAAGAAGTTAACTGCTTGACCACCGACGGTCACATAAGCTGCTCCCTTGTTTCCATAAACACCAGTGGTGCCAAGGGTGAGATTAGTAGACGATCCGGTAAGATTGATCGTCGAAATGAAAATCGTGGATGGATCATCCGAAGAATGGACGTTGTAAACCGAGGTGTTGCCAGTGCTACCTTTTACCGAGATCAGATTTTGGAACATTTTTTGCGAACAATAAGTTGGCACCAAGGAATTGCTCCAAGTAGCTGAAGAGCCGTTCGTCAAATCCCCCGGAAATGCTCCTGCACCTCCAGCTGTCTGACTGTCAAGGGACGCGCTAATAGTAAGTGTCCCCAACTGTTGATAGTTGTTCATTGTCTGGGCGAGCTGGGCCTTGGTGATAGCTGTAGAAATAGAGGGGAGAAGAAGTGTAGCAAGAATACCTATGATCGCGATGACCACGAGCAGTTCAATCAGTGTGAACGCTGAGCGGGTACGGGCAAAACGGAGGAGACTTTTAAAATTCTTCATGGGGGGGATGTTACTAAGGTTTCAGGAGTTTGTGAAGTTACGCGGGTTAAGCTTCGGATAGTCCAATGTGGTTGTGAAATCATTCTCGGTCAAGTGCTCTTTGGCCTTTCCTCCTCTTTTCTTTTACTTAGCACCGAACCGCGGCACCGCCAAAATTAACACGCCCAAGGGGGGGAGATCGAGCAGGATTGAATGATGGAATCCATGGAATCCCCAGTCTTCGGTTGCACGATTCTGATTGGAAACTCCACTCCCGCCAAACTCAAGATCATCTGAGTTTAATAGCTCCTCGTACACGCCGGGGACGGGAACACCAACGCGATAGGAATATCTCACAACAGGGGTTGCATTGACGATGACCAGCAAATCGCGGCCCGGCATCGCTTCTGCAGAGATGGACGCCTTCCGAAGAAAAGACCAGACGGTGTTGTCGGAGTCTTGGAAGTCAACCCATTGAAAACCCTCCGGCTTGTCATCAAGAACGAAAAGTGCGGGCTCGCTCCGATAGAGTGCATTGAGCCTCTTCACCAAGCGTTGCATCCCTGCATGAGGCTGATAGTCGAGCAGATGCCAGTCGATGCTGTGGGCGTGATCCCATTCTCTCCACTGGGCGATCTCTCCGCCTTGAAACAGCAGCTTTTTACCAGGATGAGCCCACATCCAGGAAAGGAACATTCTAAGGTTTGCCGCCTTTTGCCAGTCATCTTCGGGCATCTTGTTCATCAGAGAACCCTTGCCATGCACCACCTCGTCGTG
>PLEU01000162.1:16788-19419 GCA_003136515.1 Spartobacteria bacterium | reverse complement strand
CATGTGGTTTGTGGTGGATGGGGAGTTAGGCTGTTAGGGGTGAGAGGGGGGAAATCGACCGATTGAAGAATCAAGTTTGGGAGGAGAGCAGGGTGCCCTGCTTTAGGATGATTCCTGCGAGGCGGAGTTCGGGAAGGGTGAGGTTGCTCAGGAGAGTGACAACCTGGGGCCATGCGAGGAGATGCTCGGGNNCCTCGGGAGCGGTGCGTCCAAGTTTTGAGCGGTCGAGGCAGAAACAAGAGCGATCAGAACGTTTCATCACGGCGAGCTGGAGACGGATGATGTCGCGCTGGGAATTCCAGAGGCCCTGCTCATTCATCCCCTGAGCACCTAGGAACGCGATGTCGATGTCCTGTTCCGCTGCGGCCTGCACGGCTTCCTGACCAAGAAGGATGGACTGGCGCTCCAGGAGCTGCCCCCCCAGCAGGATCGTGCGGGTGTGGGGCATTGATCCAAGGGTTTCTACTAGGGCCAGATTGTTCGTGATTACGGTCAAATCGTCTGGCAGGTTGCGGCGCATCTCCTGCGCGATGGCAAAGGCCGTTGTTCCTGCGTCGAGATAGATGGTCATTCCAGGTTTAATGAGAGAAACAGCCATGCGGGCGATTGCGCCTTTGGCATCGATGCTTTGCCGAAGACGTTCGCGGAAGGATGTGAAGGTGGCGTTGAATTCTCCCAGCGCTCCACCATAAGTACGCGTGATACGTTCTTCGCTTTCAAGAGCCGAAAGGTCGCGACGGGCCGTGGCCTCGGAGACACCCAGTTCCTGACAGAGCTCGCTGATAGGGAGATAGCCCCGTTCCTGCAGGAGGGAGGTCAACCTTGACCGACGGGCTTCAACAACATGTCTTGGGACGCGCACGGGTTGGCATTCTCTGAATTATATGATCGGAGTCAATCATATATTTCGGGAGGAAGAGGCGTCCTAGGATTCGAGAGCGGCTTGCGCTGCGGCCAACCGGGCAACGGGCACCCGGTAGGGTGAGCAACTCACGTAGTCCAGTCCGATACGATGACAGAATTTTACCGATTCCGGATCGCCTCCATGTTCGCCGCAGATCCCCATCTTGAGGCCCGGCCTTGTCGTGCGCCCTTTCTCAATGGCGATCTTCATGAGCAGGCCAACGCCGTTTTGATCAAGCGTGGCAAAAGGATTTTTAGCAAAAATCTCATGCTCGGTATAAGTCCCTAGGAAGGAACCCATGTCGTCTCGACTGATGCCAAGGGTCGTCTGGGTGAGGTCGTTTGTGCCGAAGCTGAAGAACTGCGCGGTGGTTGCAATCTCTTCCGCCGTGAGTGCTCCACGAGGGACCTCAATCATCGTTCCTACCAAATAATCGATAGTGACCTTGCGGGTCCTCATTACTTCCTGTGCTACGCGATGAATGATCTCCATCTGAAGATCAAACTCCTTCTTGAATCCGACCAAGGGAACCATGATTTCCGGACTAACCTTGATCTTTCGTCTGATGCAGTCAGCGGCGGCTTCAAAAATCGCCCGGGCCTGCATCTCAGTGATCTCGGGGTAGGCTATGCCAAGCCGACAGCCACGGTGTCCGAGCATCGGATTGAACTCGTGAAGTTCCTTTACACGGCGTGCGATAGCGTCGGTGCTGACGCCGATGCGCTTGGAGAGGTCTTCCTGGGCTTTGCGGTCATTAGGGAGGAACTCGTGGAGAGGGGGATCAAGTAACCGTATAGTGGCGGGGCGCCCTTTGAGTTCCTTGAAAATGTGCTTGAAGTCCTCCCGCTGATAAGGGCCGAGCTTTGCGAGGGCCGTACGCCTATCCTTCACATTGTCGGCGAGAATCATCTCGCGCATGGCATTGATGCGGTCACCCTCAAAGAACATGTGCTCGGTGCGGCAAAGTCCAACCCCGGTCGCCCCGAAGGCCACGGCCCGCCGAGTCTGTTCCGGTGTGTCGGCATTGGTGCGTACCCCGAGACGCGTGACTTTCGAGCACCATTCCATGAGTTGGTTGAAGTGCCGGAATTTTTCGGTTCGCTGCGCCGCTTTATCTCCATGCACCAGTCCGGCAATGATCTCTGAATTGGTAGTGGCGAGCATCCCTTCGTGAACCGTGCCAGTCGTTCCATCAATGGAGAGATAGTCTCCTTCGACGAAGACCTTCTCTCCAATCTTCACCGTCTTGTGGATATAATCGACATGGACGGCTGAAGCTCCGCAGATGCAAACTTTCCCCATTTGACGGGCGACAAGGGCCGCGTGTGAGGAGACTCCGCCGCGGGAGGTGAGAATGCCCGTGGAGGCGATCATTCCCCTCAGATCCTCGGGAGAGGTTTCGTTGCGGACGAGCAGCACTGCCTCGTCTCGGGCTGCAGCCTCTGCGGCACGGTCGGCATTGAGATAGATCTGTCCGCTGGCCGCCCCGGGTCCCGCCGGAAGGCCCGTCGCCAAAATTTTCGCCCTACCCGCTGCCTCAAAGACGGGGGCGAGGAGCTGATCAAGCTGGTCAGAGGGATTGCGAAGGATGGCGGTTTTCCAATCGATAAGTCCCTCACGCACCATATCCATCGAGAATTTCAGTGCGGCCACAGCTGTTCGCTTCCCATTCCGGGTCTGGAGCATGAAAAGTTTCCCATCCTGAATCGTGAATTCAAAATCCTGCA
>PLEU01000162.1:0-16773 GCA_003136515.1 Spartobacteria bacterium | reverse complement strand
TGGGCATTGATGAGAAACTCCCCGTAGAATTCATTGGCACCGTTTGCAGGGTTGCGAGTGAAGGCAACCCCCGAGCCGGATTGCTCTCCGGTATTGCCGAAGACCATCGATTGCACACTCACGGCGGTCCCCCACTCCTGCGGAATATTGTATTTGCGGCGGTAGACGACGGCACGATCATTCATCCAGGATCCAAAGACGGCTCCGATGGCACCCTGAAGCTGCTGCCAAGGATCTTCGGGAAAGCCCTTGGCGGTCCGGTTTTTTACCAATTGCTTGAAGCGCTTTACTAATTCCTGATTATCTTCCGCAGTCATCTCGCTGTCGGGCAGATCACGCCGATAACGCTCCTGTTTGAATTCATGGAGCACGGATTCAAACGGTTCATGATCTTCCCCCGGACGCTTCTGAACACCGAGAACGACATCCCCGTACATCTGAATGAAGCGCCTGTAGCAATCCCAGGCGAAGCGCTGATTGTTAGTGGCCTGAGCCAGGGCCTTTACCGTAACATCGTTGAGTCCTAGGTTTAGAATCGTATCCATCATACCCGGCATCGAGTCACGTGCACCAGAACGGACTGAAACGAGCAGCGGAAAACCCTTGGCATCTCCGAAGCGGCAGCCCATGAGTTTCTCCATTGCAGCAATCCCCTTTTCAATCTGGCCCCTGAGTTCGCTGGGATAGCTGCGTGTGTGTTCGTAGTAGTAGGTGCAGATTTCAGTCGTGATTGTGAATCCAGGTGGAACGGGAAGTCCGATGCGCGTCATCTCTGCAAGATTTGCCCCTTTGCCGCCGAGGAGGGACTTCCTCGATCCATCACCATCGGCCCTCCCTCCACCGAAGAAATAGACATACTTTTTTTCTTTGCCCGCCGGAGTTTTCGGAGTGCCAGTGGTCGGTCTGGAAACGGGCATTTTTTTCATGGAGGTTGTTCCTTTTTGGAATGAGTTGGGGGGTGGCTGCTGGCTCTTTGGCTGGTAAGAGCACAGCCCGAGCCAATCGGTAAAATTCCTCTTAGAGAAACAAGCAATGAACAGCAAGACCTCTGTCTCGTTATGTAGATTCCCTCGGGTAAAAATATTCGACTCTCCTGCGCAACAGTTCTGGCTCAATAGAAGGGTCATAACCACCCCTTCTTCCTGCTATGAGATCGGCCCAGGGAAGAGTGTTTGTTTTGGCCTCAAGTCGTCTTACAAGATCATCCACGCGTCCTATCGGTTTTGCCGGAACCCCGCCGACGATGTCTCCGGGGGCGACATCCTTCGTCACAACCGACCCTGCTGCCACGATCGCATTGGGACCAATGGTGACTCCCGGCAAGATAATTGCCTGAAATCCAACAAAGACATTGTCGCGGATGTCAATCTTCCCCACGGAATCCAACTTCACGCCATATGCTTGATTGAGCATCCCAATCGAGCCATCATGCCCGATAAGGGTGCATGTAGAAAACTGAACATTATTACCCAGGCGAACATAAGGAGGATCGCTAAAATTCGTACTAATCAGAATGCTGCAGTTCTCCCCTATGGCGTTCAAGCTCCCATGCCTACGCAGAAACTCGGCATATTCATCACCCAAAGGGTTACAGAACCGCCGGTACAAACCCGCGCATCTTCCAGTACGCATGGCGATTGAGCGGATGATGTATTTAATGAAAAAGGGCATTTTTTGGTGATTTTTCGGAAAGATGCTTCCCCAGATTAATCCAGTATTTCTCGTAGTAAAATGTCGAGAAGTGGGCGATCAGAAATGTCAGGGCCAACCCAAGCGGACGCTTCCAGAGGTACCGAGCCACTTTCCCTCCTTTTTCCCACCAACCTGCGTGGAATGGTTGATGCCAGACATACAGCGCGTAAGAAATCGTGGCCAGATAAGAGAGTATGGACGATTCAAGTATAAGATTCCAGACGGTGTGCTTGTGATACAGAGTGGTTCCTACCAAGAGGGAAGCGAAGTAAGGGCGGAAGTAATTCGTCCAAGGGTAAGAATGATAGCAGGAGATGCAGAGTAGCACGAGCGGTATCAACGGACTGATCCCTGCAAGCAGGTGCTTCAGATGACGGGCAAAGCGGCCATGGAAAAAGATGGCCAATGAAGCTCCGGATAGAATCTCAGCCACGCGGTAGATGGTGTCGATGTCCTGGGTAACTCCAGCACGAACGCAGTTGATGGAGACAGCTACGCACAGGATGGGGAGAAGCCAGAGGCCTTTGCGACCAAGGATTAAAAATAAGATTCCGATAAAGAGATAAAACTGCATTTCTACGCAGAGACTCCAGAGGGCGGCTGTATAATCATTCAGATAACCAGGGGGAAGATTTGCGAAGAAAAAGAGGTGGGCCAGCCAGGTTCGAAACGATGCATGAAGAAATGGCAGGACCAGAATCATGTAGAGCCACGCGAGTGGAACGATGCGGCAGAGACGGTGGATGAAAAACGTCCTTACGTTCGCGTAATAGTAAAGGGTGCTGGTGATAAGAAATCCGGAGAGTGTAAAAAAAATCGCCATTCCGAATAGGCCGCCGGCAACATTCAACTCAAGATGCTTTGGCCCAAGTGGAAGCATGTGCGCCATCAGCACCGCCACAATGCTGATCCCCCGCCACCCATTAAGCACGGGAAGTCTCGGCATGCGGTGAAAGCGGGGCGTTTGTGATATCACCGCAGAAGGTGTCATGGGAGCATGTTGGAAGTGGATGTATTTATAGGGGAACCGCAGAACTTTATTAACGATCAGTCAGGCGGATTCCAATGTCTTGCGGTAAATGTTTTCTAGTTTGGCCGCTTTGACATCCCACGTGAACTCGGAGCCAATGCGAGCGAGTGCGTTAGCCGCGAGCGATTTGCAAAGCTCCGGGTCGCGGACAATCCGTTCCATCGCTTCGCGAAGTGATGGAATCATCCGGAGTTCCTGTTGCATCGGAAGCAGGATTCCGGATGAGCTGTCTATCAAATCCCTAGGTCCTCCATAATCCACAATGATAGAAGGGAGGCCGCAGGCCATGGCTTCCAACACGACTCCGCCCCCGAATTCCCTCAGACTTGGAAAGACAAAACATTGGGAGCTTCGCATCTCCAAGGAAAGGGCTTTCTGGTCGAGATGCCCAAGGAAACGCACGCAATGCTCCAGCCCAAAGTCACATGCCATCTGAAGTAGTTTTTCCCGATCCGGCCCATCCCCGATCACGATCAATTCGCACGATTTCAGAATTTCCGATTCGCGCATGGCAGCAAGCGTCAGCCAGAGTCCCTTGTAAGGCACAAGTCGTCCCACGGTAACAAATCGAAATTTTCCGACAGGCGAATTCCAGCTTTCTGCCAGTCTGAATTTCGCCGGGTCGACGCCGTTTTCGGGTAGGATATAGCGTTCTCCGTGAAAGGTTGACGGGATTTCAGAGGCGGTATGTTGACTTCCCGAAATGCAGGCCTTGATGCGGCGGTAAGTGGATCCGTAGTATGGCATCAGCTTGTAAGCCTTTCTAAGGGGTACGAGGATTTCGTTTTCCTGCTTTCTGAGCTGCGGATATTCAGGAGGCCAGGGCAGCCCCCCATTGAGAGGGCCCAGTATCATTGGGACATTTGTCCATGAGGCCATAGGGCTTCCAACGGTCGGCGTGACAGGTGTTACACGATGGATCAGATCAAAGTCCCCATCAGCAAGTCTCTTTCGGACGAGTTGGTGCAACTCTTTCTCAAAGAAGAGGTAAGAGATACTTTCGAAGGCAGTGTTCGTTGTCCACCCCTTGCCCTTCCCGCCGCGAAGGAGTTGTGCAATGCGGAAGAGGGTTGCGGCTACATATTCATTGTCAGGATAAAGAATCTCCACTTTTTCTGAGATGGGATCTTTTTCCAGGGAGGCCTTGTTGCGCGGGTGTGTGGCGAGTGTAATATGGAGCTCAGGCCTGTTGGCTAGCGCACGCGCGACATTGTAGCCAACCAGAGGAACACTAGTCCAATCGGGGTTGCAGGCTTCCGCCAATAGAAGCAACCTGATAGGTTTCGAGGTAATGGGTTGCTGCAAATTCATTTCATTTCATGGCGGCTGGTGCGAACCCACTCTTCGGGGGTTTTCTTGCCACCAGCCAGTGCCATCCGCAGATAGACGGCGATTTTCCAAAAAAGAAACAAGGGTGCAGCCGAGAGTCGTAACCAGACCGATAGCGGAGCGCGAACAAGCACCAGTCCCACGAGGATATAAACGACTAGGGAGAAAAGAGTGGTGCTCCACATCAGACATGTGATCCAACTCAACAATGATACATGGATTAGAGCAACAAGAAGGGAAAGCATCCAAGCGGCGAAAGTGGGGAGTGCCAGGAGGGTCAAGGGAGGGATGAAGAGGTCGATCGCGCCATCCAGCTTCGCGAAATTGTGTTCCCTGAGGCCCTCGTCCCAGAGTGGGAAGGCCCAGTCTTTAAGCAGCGGAAGACGCCCCCCCTCCCACCGTTTGCGCTGGCTGTCCGCCTGTTCAGTCGTCGTTGCCATCTGGCCGAAGACGTGTGCGCCGGCTGCAAATTTCACACCAATTCCGTTCTTAAGATAGATGAGGGCGAGTTCAATATCTTCGACGACCGATGTTGCAGGATAGCCGAAACGCTCAACAAGTGGACGCGAGAAGCACATGCCATTCCCTTTCAGACCGCATGGAAGTCCAAGTTTACCGCGCCCGAGTGGACGCAGAAAATGAAATGCTGCAAGCGCCACCGTCATGAGTGCCGTACGCCAACTCTCGCCAGGATTCTGCACTCCATAATACCCCTGCAATGCCTGATGCCCGTGTTGCAGCAGATCATCCATAAACCAGAGGAAATCATCGTTCAAAACACTGTCAGCATCCATGATCACCAAGGCATCCCAAGGCCGTGACCACGATTGGAGCGGGCCTAGGATCGTCCAGTTAAGGGCCTGCCCCTTGCCTCGTTTTTCCAAGTCGTGCCGTATCAGTGCAGTCGCACCCTGCGAGCGGGCCACATCGGCGGTCTGATCCTGACAGTTGTCAGCAACGACAACAACTTCGTAATGGGTCGTCGGATAGGATAGGGATTTGAGTTTTCGGAGCACTTCGCCGAGAAGTAGCTCTTCATTGTGTGCGGGAATCAGAATAATGAATCGTGATCTTGGAATGCGGTCTCCTTCAAAACGCCCTCCGATTAGTTTTCGTTCTGGATTCAGAATCGCCGCAAATGTCAGAACAAACAGATACAGTCCAGCTAGAGCAACGGGCAGCCATACCAGTAACAAGATGAGCTGCGGGATCAGCCAAAGAATCATCTTGTCGAGTTCATAGAGTAACGGGAGACGGACTCATTTCTTCAAGCAGCCTCACACGGTTCGACATTTTCGGACATGAGCCAACTGCTGAAGATAACGTAGTGACCGAAGCGCGTCACGCAGGGATCGACGAAGGGAGGTTTTGTTGANNGTCCCAGAGGCCGAAGCCAATCGGCGGTTTCCGGACTGGCGACGGCCACAAATTCAAGAAATTCATTCCAGTGATCGGGGCTCATGGCTTCATGATAATGGAGAATACATGCTTTCCCGAGCTGATCCTTTAGATGAGAGTGCAAATGCAGTTTTCCCAATCCGTGATTATGGGAATAATCGAGCTGGCGAATGCGTAATCCATGACGCGCGACTGACAGACTGAGTGCTGCCTGATCAAAAAAATATATGTTGTGCTGAGGGTGGGCGATTTGCGCCTTAAGCAACCTGAGGCAATCGTCGTGCCATTTAATTCCGAGCTTGGTACTTCTCCGGTATACAAGTACCCCGGAGTTAAAATATAGCCGGATACGCTCCTCAAAATAGAGTGAGGTCACCAAGGGAAGATCTTCGATGTTCATGTCAAGGGCCTGGCACATCAGTTCCCAATTTCTCTCATTAGGGTCACCTGACCCGGTCGTTCCGATGCCCCCTTTGTCCCGCACACAAGCGGCAAAATCGAACTCCGTGCCCAGATCAAGTTGCCAAGGTTCACGAATTACCAAGATATCTCCGTCGAGAAAGCAGATGAACTCAGTTGAGACGCGGGATTCAACGGCGGCAACTGAGACGGGTTTATTCAGAAAACGGTACCACGGAAATGAGTTCTTTGGTCGAATACTGATATACTCTACGCCTAGCTCCTCAAGTGACCGGAAAGTAGACGGATTGATCTTAAGAATGTCAAATCGAGGGTTGACTGCATAGACCGCCGCATTGGCANNTTCCGCAGACTTGTCACCATGCGGATGACCTGCTGTTCGAGCGGCCCCGCTTCAAGACAGGTCACGAAGGTAATAGAGGGAGGAGCTTTGTCGGGAACGCTTTCCAAATGATTTTCAACTCGCTCAGGATTAAGCAGATTGAGCTGAACCTCCATGCAGTGTTGCTACTGAACCGTGACGGTGATGTCAAATACCGCCTGATCCGATTTCAGGGAGTGGGGGACGTGCAAGGTCTCCAGCGGGAGATAATCCGCCAGTTAACTCGAGCAAGGGAGTTAACATTAGCACGGATTTTGCTCAGGGAGCGTGCTTGGGTTGGGCATATTTTTGAATTAGTGAGAGCAGGCTAGCCGCTTCGATGCGTGGATCGTGCCGCTCTGCGATTAGTTTGCGACCCGCGTTTCCCATCCGGTTGAGCAGTGTTGGATCCGCAGTGAGGCATTCCATCATCGCGTCGGCAAGTGCTTCAGGATTGGCGGGGGGAACAAGCCAGCCCGTTTCACGCGAACGAACGAGTTCGGGAATGCCCATGACGGCTGTCGAGATGACAGGACGATTCAGAGCGAGGGATTCCATGATCACTACGGGGAGACCTTCCGCGAAGGAGGCCAAAACCATTGCCCGAGAGGATTGTAGGAGTTCGCGAATTTCTGCGCCTGATTTCCATCCAAGCAATATTACGTTTTTTGCCAGTCCTAATCGTGATATTGCACTTTCGATTTCGGGACGCATCGGACCGTCTCCGACAAGCAGGATTGAGACCTGTGGAAAATGGCGGGCGACGATCGCAGAAGCTTCCACAAGGCAAAGCTGTCCCTTCTGTTCAGAGAGACGTCCGATGCAGATAAATTGTTGCGTGGATGGAACCGGAGTTGGGGGGATTCCCAGAAAAGATTCCTCCACGCCACAGTGAACAATTTGTATTTTATTCCAGTCATCAGGATCAGCCCAACGATAGAGTTGGGAACGTCCAAAATCGGAGATGGCAACAGCAAAAGCTGCGTGCTGGACCTTTGCTCCCAATCCAAGTGTGTCGGTTCGGTCGAACTCTTCGGGGCCGTGACAAGTAAATGAATACGGAGGCCCGCCAAGCAGACGTGTCAGGAGAGCAACGGCCGTAGAGTTCGTGCCGAAATGCGCATGGAGGTGATCGATCTTTTCCGCAAGTAACCTGCGAGTGAGAAAGCAGGCTTCCGCAAAATAAGCAATGCGGAGAAAACGGCCCCGCCTCGGCTCCCAGTCTGAACGGATGGCCGTATAGAAGGCGTGACAAGTTTTTGAAGGTCGCGTCGAAAAGGCCCAGAGTATTGACAGAAAGAGAACAACAAGCCCCTGTTCGAGAACACTGGTGGTTTTTTGCTGTTCGGCTTGATCGGCGCAATCAGGCAGCGGGCCTTTGTATCGGCGCAGGGTAAATCGGCAAACAGAGACGCCCGCTCCTTCGATTGCTGCCAGTTCCCTTCTGATGAAGCTTTGGCTTGGCTGGGGATACTGGTTGATCAGGTAGGCGATCTTCACTCGTATAGCGTTGTATTTCTTCAGCGTGCCGTGATGGAGCGGAGCTGCTTGAAGAGTAAAACTGCTGCTATTGAGCAGGGAATTACGGCGAGGACCAGACCAGCGGCAATTTCCATATGAGCGGATATACGCCCGCCTATCCATTTCATCCCGAAAACCGCTGCTCCGCCATAAATCATAAAAAAGGCCGTATAGATCAATGTCTGAAGCAGCATGTCGTTTCTCCTCGTGGGAATCCAGGCCAGCAGAGCGAAGTGGGAAATCAAAACGCCCAGAGAGAGTCCCATGATAAAACCGGGCAGATGTCCATACCAGTATCCTGGAATTGCAAAGGCATATCCTGCTGTAGTCAATAATCCTGAGATAAAGAGAGCTCGTGAGTGTCCCAGAGCCATGGGCACTCGCTCCATTGAATTAAGGACAATCGAGAACCAGACAAAAATTGAAAGCCACTGTGAAATAGTCCCGGCAGCGGCGTAGCGATTATCATAAAAGAATCTGAAAAACAGGGGGGCTATGATGGCGAAAGCGCAGGCAAGTGAGCCTCCTGCCAAAAGAATCAGGCTTCGAGCCTTCAGACACTGCCCGACCAATGTGACCGGGTTATCTTGGCTTCGGGAAAGGACGGGAAACAGAACCGTAGTGCTGAGACGCGTGCTGATATCGGTACCGACTCTGGCAAAGGTGAGCGCCATGCTGTAAATACCCAGTTCGCCAAGGGTGAGCAATTTGCCGAGTATGATTCGATCCAGATTGCTTGCCAGAAAGGCGACGATGGTTCCAAGGAAAATCCATTTTCCAAAACGGCGAATTTCTGAAACAGCCTCGCGATCCCAGCGTAATTTGTTGCACAACGGGCGATTCATCCAATGAGTCATCGGCAACCGGATCACACTGTAGAGAATCGATCCTCCGACCAGTGCCCAGACACTCGGCTGAATCCAAGCCCAGATGAGTGTAGCAACCACGGAAAGGACCTGTGGCACCATTTCCAGAATCGTGATGGCTCCGATCTTGAGGGATCGGTTGAGTGAAAAAACCGAGGTCGAGTTGAATCCGCTGATGACTGAGGAAAAGCCGATCACCGGCATGATCCATAAGGGTTGGTGCGCCGTGTGTTCGTTGCCATCGCAAAAAAAGCGAGAAACCGGCCAGGCGATCAGACAGAAACCGATCCAGAGTCCGAGGCCACGCAGGGCCTGAATGGTCCAAGCCGTATCCAAAAAAACGGGATCATGGCCCCGTTTGTTCTGAATGATGCTCGGGCCTATACCGATATCAGAGAACATGTGCAGGCCTTGGATGAAAACATTGACCAGCGCCATGATTCCGAAGGCCTCGGGGAAAAGCAGATGGGCAAGGACAAGGTTGCTTCCTAGTCGGATGACCTGAGTGGCCCCATAACCCAAGAGTGTCCAGACAGAACCGCTCAACGCCTGCTTTCTTGTTTCACGAACTTCCATCAAATCGTCCTGGTGCCTGGAATCAGAACCAGTTCGGAAACCTGAACGTTTCCATCCTGCCCCTTGACTGACATGGATTTTGGGGAGAGCACTAAGGTGAGCAAACCCCCGGCCGCAAAAATGAGTACCGGGTTGCTCATTGCATTGAACATATTGTCGATCATGGTCATGCAGAGGCATAATGCAAACGCCGATGCCGAAGCAAAATCCTTGTCGGCGAATTCTTTAATGGGGATTTTTATGAAATAAAGCAGGGCTGGCAGAAGCATGAAGGCAGAGAAGGAGGCAAGACCGAAAAGACCATTTTCCCCCAGAACCACAACCCACCTTCCATCTGGCACGGATATGTAGTTCCCAAACGAATCGGTTACAAAAGAGCGCTGATAGGGACCCCAGCCAAAGGGAAGTCGCACGGAAGCTTTTTCCACAAGAATTTTTTCATNNGTCAAACCTTGCTTTCAGGGAGCGACCGCGTTCCTCGCTCCCTGAAAGTTGGATGCTGATTCTTAAAAGATTATCTCCGCTCCAGGCCCCAGTACCTCTCAGGCTCATGTAGAGAAGAGGAACGAGAAGAATGATAATCAGAGGTAATTTCGACCTGAACATTGAAACAATTTGGAAGACGAGCATGGCGATCAAGAACAATGCAAGGGCACCGGTGGAGTGAGAGAGTGCAAGGGCAACCGTAAGTACTGAGAGAGAGATTATCGTGGGAATTCCCAACAGCGGAAGTTTTTGGGGAAGTACTTTTCTAAGAAAGAGCTGCCATCCTGCAAAAGCCGCCGCTGCATTCCAGATGGCAAGTTCGAGGCCGTGGGACATGAAGACGGAGGGGCGGTAGGCACCGTCCCGCATACTTTGAATGAAATCGTGCGGATACCAGCCGTACACCTTTGTGTGCAACTGAGGACTTATCTTCAACTCAATAAGGACTAAGGGAAGGAGGACTATGGCTCCGACCACCATGCCGATGGCAAGTTCGTCCAAAGCCTTAAAGTTTCCGAAGTAAAGGCGTCCGATAAGGTAGGGTATCCCATAGTCGACAGTCTGAAACTCTATCCCGTTGAGACCGTCATAAAGGCCAAGATCATTCGTTATGGAGGAGAAGAGGGGAGCGAAACACCAACACGTCATGGGAATATCCACCCAACTGAAGCGAAATTTCTTAAACACGCTCGGGTCCTTCCAGATGACGCCTAAAAGTACGGCCATGCTGATGGCGTTTGTTCTTGTGTGATACGGAATGTGTGGAATGGTCAGCTTGGCTTGCGGCAAAAAAATCCAGCCGGTGACAACAACTGTCACGATGGCTGAGCGTACCGGATACTTGCCAAAGATATAGACGGCATATACCAAGAATCCGTACATCGCCACATAGGTGAACAGATTCGGTGCGTACATGGTCAGTGCTTAAATGGGAATCATTCCTGATGGCAATGCTCTTGAGTAATAAGGGAATGAAGCCTTAGGAATTTCTCAACTTCGGCTCAAAATTGGGCTTTCGGCGGATTATCCCTGCGGCTTTGTACTTTCTTCCTTTGATTTGGAAGCTGCTGGTGGAGAGGGTTGCTGCAACCATTCAACCAATTTCTTGTAACGAGGCGATTTCGCCAGAATTTCAAAAAGTCGGGCTTCCTTACCCGAGATCCAGTTCCTGAACCAGTGATGGAATTCGGAGAATTTTCCCCCGGAAATCCAGGTGAATTGTTGGAACCTAAGCTTGAACAGATCGGGCTGGGCAAAATTCAATACAGTTGTCACTGCTGGAACTCCCCCTGCAACGATCCATTCGACAGCGCCTCGGACATCGCCATAGAGAGCCACATCCTGAGCAGCAGTGATGACGACAACATCAGACTTTACCGCAGTTTCCCGTGAGATATCGGAGGTCGAGAGGGCAACGAGATCCAAAAGAACAAAATCATAGACCTTGCTGGCGTTTGCCAGAAAGGAGTCGATGGTCATGCGAACCTGATCCTTGGATATGCTTGGCAGCCAGGGAATGATCTCCACCGCGCTGGATGGATCTTGCACCTTGAGTCCCCATGGAGAATTCGGAGATTTGGGAGAAGGCAAGCCAGCAGCTTCTGAAAGTCCTGGATAGGGCGTGGGCAACTCCGCGATCAATACGTCGAATCCATGGGAGGATATCGCCCGGGCCACATTAAGGGCAATGGATGTGTTGCCGGATCGGTGGTGGCTGCCTACAAAGGAAATGATTTTCGCTCCACCTCGTTCATGTTCCAAGATGAGGCGAAGGGCAAGATCGCGGAGCGGACCCGATGCACGATTTGAAGAACGAAGGGTCTGCCTCTTTGAGAATTCGGGGTCCTCGCCTTCACGAAGTAAGGCTGGAATCGGTTCTGCCCCAAGTCCCCCGACGGCAGCACCGAGTTCTTCACGGCAGCGAATCCTTTGGTCGAAAAAGTCAAAGGCCATACAAATAGCGCCTACAAGACCGAAGGAGGCCAGAAAAGCCGCCATAAGAATTTTAGACGCATTATTGGAGGTGGGGCTCCCCGGCGTTGTGGCTTCCTGATCTAAGACCACGGGCAGGGGGGACTTGGACTGAAGCTCCTCTTCGTCTAGACGGCCGGAGATCAGGTTGAGCCGGTCACGCAACTCGGCGAGATTCAAGTTTACGTCGTTGGCTTCAAACACCCCTTCCGAGGTGCGAGTTACCTCCTCCTTGGCCTCTTTATACTGTTCCTGAAGAATGTTTGCAGTCGCCTGAGCTGCTTCGTAATCGTTCTTCGCCTTGATAACCTCGGTGTCGAGCTGAATTCCCTGCTTTTCGGAAAGAGTCTTAATCGTGGCATCCTTGTAGTTCTGCTTGAAATCGGAGAGAAATCCCTTCATCGCATCAATACGGTTTTCGACGTTCTTGCGGTCGGGATTATCTGCTGTCAGACCATCGACCGTGGCTCGTAGTTCCTGCGCCTGTTGATAGTTATAGCTCTCGATTTCACTGATGCCTAGGTTGTCGATTTCTTTTTCCTCAGCGAAAGGAATGACGCTAATTTTGGAGAGTTTGTCCTGATTGGCTAGGCAGGCCTTGTAAAGGGCATCCTTTGCCAGAGCATCGGATTCAGCGTCGTAATATTTGGCCTGGAGAAGCTCCAGTTTTGTCAAATCAGCCGTGTATGTGGGGCGGAGGAACGATGTATCCTTATACTCTTTTGAGAGATCAACCATCCGCTCCCTTTCTTGGGTGAGCTGATCCGCTATGCCAGTCTTCTCGTGTGTGAGATAGTCAATCCTGAGGGCATACTGATCTTTCTGTTCCCGCTGAAGTTCCCCAATCAGAGTTCTGAGGATGGTATTGAGGGTGGGGGCCAAACCCTTGGGTGATTTGGCCGTGAGTTCAACATTTACGATATAACTCCGTTCTAGTTCGTTGGCATTGAGATGACTCTTAAGCAGGGCAACGGCAAGGTCACTATCGCCCAATCCGCGGAGGAATTTAGGGATATTGTCGCTGTTGTCATTGTTGAGTGTGCTGAGGGCCTCGCGCAGGATCTTGGTATCTGTCACCCTTTGGGCAAGAGTCCGCTGGTAATACCCCACGTCGCCGGGGATGGCGTCCTGAGAACTCCCATTGAGGCTTTGTTGACGTTCCTGCTTGATGAGGATGACTCCGGAAACCTTGTAAATCGGGCTGACCAGCGGGGAGAGGAGCAGGAGAAAAAGAAAAAAGGCCGGTGCACCAATCCCCATGACCAGAGGTAACCGTCTCCAGATCGCATTAGCGGGCAGGAAGGGTTTTGATTTTTTCGCCTGATCAATGCCCCCGAGTTGTATCGGTGGCAGTCGCCGCGGAGGACTAGACGATATGTCTGGGACGCTCATCACTAGTGTCCCGTAGTGCCCCCATAATAAAGGGAGTTTGAGACGCCGAGACTGGAGACGCCGTTGAGCATCACGCCGATAATCGTGAAGAATGGTGAGAGTTGGTCGGTGAAATAGTGAAATTTGCTGAGGCCGGTTTCCGGCACGTATATCATGTCACCATCACGCAGAACGTAGTTCTGGGCGGCATTGCCTCGTCCCACAAGTTCCTGAACGTTGATCTTTTCAACCATTCCCCTCCCTTGGGTCTGATGGATCAGGAAGACATCCCGCAGATTCGCCCCTTTGGTGGGACCTCCGGCAGCCATGATTGCAGCCATGACGTTGATTTGTGTCCGGAGCGGAATAACCCCTGGGGTTTTCACCTCGCCGAGCACATAAGCATTTTGATCCTCACTCAGTGGGATGAAGATGACATCGCCGTTCTGGAGGCGTGCGTTCAGATTCATGTTCCCCTGCTCGAGCAGCTCCCGGAGATCAATCCACATGACGAGATTCTTTCCGCGGGTGATCATGCATCGGCTGAGGAAAGTCTTGTTCACATCTGCAGGCATCCCGCCAGCGAGCGAAAGCGCCTCCAGCAGCGTCCCCTGTCCTTGGAAACTGACTGATCCCGGATTCGCCACGCGCCCCAGCACATAGACGCGATTGTTGTTGTAAGCCCTCATTACCAGGGTGACTTCGGGCTTCTCATAATAGACTTTCAGCGCATCCACGCATTGGTCCGTTACCTGTTTCAAAGTCTCTCCCTTGACATTGAGAAGTCCAACCCGTGGAAGAGCCACAAGTCCGTCGGGAGAGACAATTATCTCCTGTTGTGAGATATCCTCACGGCCACGAACCAGGAAGGCAAAACGGTCTCCGGGTCCAAGCCGGTAGTCGTTGTCAATCTGGGCGGATGCCGCCTCAACCTCCTGCGCATCTGAAAAATTTTTGGCGGAGGTTTTTAGTTCGGTTGTAAAAAATCCGTCCGGCTGGAGATTTTTATCCTCAACATAGTGTTCAGGCTTGTTGTCACTTGGTTGGTAAACTCCCTGTTTTGCGGGAATCCATGCACATCCAGACAGTATCGCGGCCAGAGTGAGGCTAAGCGCCCCGAAGATGTCTTTGGATTTAAAACGCATTGAATTTCAGTCTCGAATGGTCGCCGATTTGCCTAAAACAATTTGGTGCTCCGCTGTGTTTTTGCTAAACCAATGATTTCATCAAAAGGATGGTAATTCATACATACTTTCAGGAAACAGTGGAATTTCAACTGCTAGTCGATTGAATTTATAGGTCAGGGTTATCCTCAAAAACTGAGAGTGGGTTTAAGTTGATCATCCACTTATCTCCCCAATGGATGCGATAGATCCGTCCGGCAAAAAATTGCCCCTCTTAAATCAGCCCCGCTCCGGCTCCTTTGGAGAGGGTGGCTTAAACAGTATCCTTGCTGGCACTCCCACAGCGGTGGCATCAGCAGGCACATCATTGAGTACTACGCTCATGGCTCCGATGCGAGCAGCATCGCCGATCTTAATGCCTCCAAGCACTTGAGCGTAGGCCCCAAAGTCGACCCCGTCGCCGACTGTCGGAACAGGGCCTCCCTCCTCACGGTTGCCGATAGTGACTCCCTGACGCAGGGTACAATGTGACCCCAATCGAACGTTTGAGTGAAGGAATATATTTCCGAAGTGATAAATTCGGAGTCCCGGTCCGATATCAGCCTCTTTTGTGAAACTGATGCCGGTAAGAGTTTCAACAATACGAAAACTCAGCCAGTAGAGGCGGTCGCAGAGACCTTGGGAGAAAGAATGGGGACGGCTATCGTTCCACCGCCCAAACCGATATACTGCGATGGCCCAGATGGATTGTTCGCGGAACCACGCTGACTTTGGGTATCGTGCGAGGTCTTCTTTTAGATTTGGTATCATTTGTATTCAATCAGCCTTGCCTTACGTCTTGCTATTATATCTAGCTGATATTTAAGGATGCCCAGGCTCTGCGGCCATTTTGCAACCATCAGAGAGACTCCATAGATCATTGAGGCACCGATCCCTCCTGCACGCTGATGCTGAGATGCAGAGGTGCGAAAACTCTGGAGAATCCATATAGTGAGCAGGCACAAGAAGCTGCAAGTCAGTATCCTGAAATCCTGAGATAATAAGCTTCCAAGAGCAGCAAGAATCAGGATCAATGCACTTCCAGTCGTCCAGAGAACTGCACTTCGAACCTGAGATCCGAACACGTGCTCCAACTCGGAATCTGGCAACCGGGCAGAAACATCGCAAGCACCATATCCCCCCCGTACGTAGCGTTTCCACCATTCTGAAAAGCGCAGGATATTGGCGTCATGCAACGTCATATCATAATCTATCCTTACTATTTTCCAGCCAATGTTTCGCATGCGTGAACAAAGCTCAGGCTCCTCACCTGCAATTAGCTCCTCGTTGAATCCCCCCGCTGCTTTGAGCGCTAGCATCCGCATGAGTGCATCGCCTCCACAAGCATAGGTTTCTCCCAAAGGGGTATTCCATTCAATATCGCAAAGTTGGTTATAGAGAGAATTCTCTGGGTGGCGCTCTCGTCGTCGTCCGCACACCACAGCAACATCGGGATGATGGGTGATAAATGAGAGGGCAAGCGAAAGCCAGCCCGAGATCAATTCACAGTCGCCGTCTATAAAGTGAACAAACTCGGTATCAGGTGACATCTCGAGTAATCGTTTCAGTCCTGCATTACGAGCACGAGCCATGGTAAATCCACCTGTTGCATCAAGATTCACAACTGTGGCACCGATGCTCTCCGCGAACTCCACGCTCCCGTCAGTCGAGCCACTATCCACATAGATGATGGTCGTCGTGACTTTCTGAAGGGAATGCAGGCATCGGATCAGACGTTCGCCCTCGTTCCTTCCAATAGCGATGAAGGCAATGCCTTTCATGATGAAATTCTAGCGATTTGTCCTCAGGATTTCACCGAAGAATCTAAAATAATCTGCTGCGATTCCTGACCAAGAGAAACGACTTTCAGCCAGCGTCCGCCGCTCTGCACGATCTGAGGAGCTGTTTCTTCCCAATGCCTCTAGAACCCCGTTGGCCACTGCGGAGAGGTTGGTTGTATCAACAAGAACCCCTGTCTCTTCAATTGTCCAGCGTGTGACGAATCTATCCTGAGTGACAATCGGCAGTCCCGTGGCAAGAGCCTCGATATAGGCATTTGCCGACGCTTCATGGAGACTCATGTGGAGGAATAGATCCGCGCAACGGTATATACTAGGCATTTGATGGCGTGGGAGAGATTTTGGATGAAAGCGATCTTTCATCAGTTCGACTCCGAGAGTATGGACTTTTTCACGTTCGGGGCCCTCGCCGCAAACAACCAGATGTAGTTCAGGCACCAAGGCCGCGGCACGGATTCCATCCAAGACCCGTTTTGATTCGATCAGCGCACTGACCATCAGTGCGATGGGAACTCCTTCAGGAAGATCAAAGTCGGATCTCGCTCCAGGTCCCGGAAAGAACATCGAGGGATCCACGCCATTGGGAATTAGGCAACTAGGCCAGCGTTCCCTGTTCCTCTCAAAGTAGTCCGGATTTGTGCAGACTAGTCCATCGCATGAAAACCATTTGTACTCGCTTTGCTGGGAGTGAACAACGTGGTCACCATTTTGAGTCACGAATATTAGGGCGGGATCATGCGTTTTGCGATCTTTGAGGAATTGCATGGCCCATTGGACAAAGGGATAGCTG
>PLEU01000018.1 GCA_003136515.1 Spartobacteria bacterium | reverse complement strand
ACCAATCTGAACGCCGTCTTTAACAACTACGCTTACGGCAATCAGACCCTCACAATCAAACTCATCAACCTGGTGCCCGGAGCCACCTATTCCGTCCAGCTCTTTTCGGTGGATGACCGCAGCACCTCCTCAGCCTACCAACTCAATTTCCAGAGCCCGNNGGTGTCATCAATGCCCTGGTCGTCCGTGCCGTCTCCTTCACTCCACCCATCACCTTTACCCAGCAGCCCACCAACAGCAGCTATGTCGATCTGGGAAGCAATGCCACCTTTTCAGCGATGGCCTACGGGCCAGCTCCGGTAGTACCCCAATGGGTCATCAGCAGTAATGGAACGAATGGCCCCTTCACTCCACTGACTAACAGCAGCCATATCAGCGGCGCCACTACCTACACTTTGACTCTCAATAGTGTGGTAACTAGCGATGCCAACTACACCTATTTGCTCAATCTTGGCAGTGCTACCAACCTTGCCACCAATGCTGTCATCACGACCAATAACAGTGTGCTGACCACCAATTATGTCACCAATACGGTGACCAACTACTTCAACAGCACGGCAGCCTCCCTCTCGACTTTCGGAATTGCCGGAGGGACAAACTATGTAACAGCAGCGCAGGGACTGGGAGCTGTGAATAGCGCTATTGCAAATGCTCATAACAGTGGTGGTGGAACCGTGGTGATGGGCGCAGGTACCTACTATGGCAGTCTTGGAACATATCCTAATGTTTGTGTGAGGGGATCCGGCGTCAGCAATACGATCATCGAAGGAGGAATGGTCGACGGTTATTACGGCGCGAACGAGTATCTGGAAAATTTCTCTGTCTATGGAGGTGTCTCTGCTGCCGCCTATCAGCAGGGAGGATATCCTGGAGGCGGGGCTGTCTTCGGCAATGCCAACAGCGGTAATACCGCTGACTACTTCCAGTACTTCAAGAATATTGAAATCGAGGGCTGCGATATCGCCATGGAAGAATACAACACTAATGGCATCTATATCATCAACTCCAACTTCCACGATAATGGTCTTGGCTTTTCCCACAGCATCTATTTCACAGGCGACTACAATGTGAACATGATCAATTCTTACTCCTCATGGTCCACTGCCGGTGATGGAGTTCATAACGATTTTGCCGGTTCTGTGGCAGCCTATACCTATACTCAGTGTGATTATTCGGGGAATGAAGGTTATGGACTGCTGGTTCAGGATGAGAATGGCGATCCTCCTCACCTCAATATGTATGGCTGTACGATTCAGTTTAACGGACAAGATGGTGGTGATGGAAAAGGTCTGAATTGTAATAGCCAGGGTGCCGTCGAATGCTCTCGATTGGACTGGAATAACGGCCTAGGTTTCGACGGTGGTGATTCAGAAGTATTGGTCAACTCTACTGTCTTTGGAAATGGGTTCAGTGTTGGAAATGGTGGTCAGGCAAATCTTATCAATACAACGACGCAATTCGTCTATGATGCCGCGTTGGCCGATGCGATTGCAGGTCCCAATAATACGGGCGACTGGGTCAACCCGTATAATGGATATGGAGGGGGCGCTACCGAGGGGAATGTGGCGTTTATCAACGGCAACCATCCAGTCGATGGCTACATAACATGGTCTGCGATTGGAGCTCCTGCGAATGGCAGCTATCCGATCCAGGTCTGGTATGCCAATGGATTAAGCAATACTCTGGCCATGCCGATGACCGTGAACGGGGCGTATGTGGGCACCCAACTCTTCCCACCTACTGGTTCCTGGAGCACCTTCACCAATAACGCTGGCATCACTGCCAATCTCACCAGTTCCAACAATAGCGTGTCGCTGAGTGTCCTGAGCCCAGGACTTGGTGCCCCAATTTTACAGGCGCTTTATGTGCCCACAGCGACTCCATCTCTACCGGCAACGCCAACTGGACTTACCGCCGTTCCGGATACCAATGCACCTACGGTCTTCATGTACACTTGGGAAAAACTCTCATGGAATCCAGTTCCAGGAGCAACTGCCTATAATATCTATCGACTTATAAGTGGTAACCCCATACCAGTTGCCAAAAATGTTCCCAGTACATCGTATACCTTCAAACATATCCTCGGTTGTGGAACCACACAGAGCTTTAGAGTAAGTGGTGTTAATCAGGCGGGAGAAGGTGGCTCCGCCAGCGTTACCTGCATATCGATCGCCTGTTTTCCTCTGACCTGCACGGCAACCGGAGGTAGCAATCAGGATACAGTCTCTTGGTCGGCCTCTCCGAATGCTAAAAGCTATACGGTCTATCGCAGTACCGTCAGTGGCGGTCCCTATAAGAAGATCGCAACGACTACCAAAGCCTCGTATATTGATCTCAATATAGTGTCCGGAACGACCTATTATTACACGGTATCTGCAACTGATGGCAACACCATGAGCATGAATTCACCCGAATCGGCGGGCGTCAAACCTTACTCTCCATTTAATGGGACTGGACTCATTAATATTGATTTTGGCTCTGCTGCCCTACAAACCGGCGCAGCCGTCCTTGGGACAAACGGGGATCTGTGGAATGCAGCCGTTGGCAACATTTCTGCTCTTGTTACTTCGGTTGGCGCGCCTGCAACCGGAATCGGCCTCACCTTTGGGGGATCTGGAGTATACACTGACTCGGGAGGAACAGCCATGGATGCCACAACCACGCCACTGATGGAGGATTATGCCTATGGATACACAGGTGCCACACCAAAGGTATCTGTTAGTCTGACAGGACTGACTGTAGGATCTACCTTCACTCTGGTGGTCTATGCGGCCGGTGATAATGTCGGGCAGGGCACGTCACTGACCTTGAGTGGAGCTTCGGGAGGTAACTCTGCGAGTACATTAAACACAAGCGCAACTTCACGGCAAATCTCTCAGGGAAATGGAGTGGCCTATCAGACCTACACGGGCAAAGTCACTAATGGAACACTTACTGTCACCGCAACCGAACTCTCCGGACAGAGTTTTACTGCTGTTAATGGTTTACAACTCTATTTAACTAAACCCTAGTTTAAATTAATTAAGGATTTGCGTTAGAATCCTGAACTATTTTTGAAAAAAAGACCGTTTGACAGAACAAAAATATATTATAGCTTAAATTACCCAAATGTATTCCCCCAAAAGCAATAACGCCATTTTGTCTCCGATTCGCCAACTCAGAGGGTACGGTATATCTGTTGCTCTGATTGCAATGGGTCTTTTTCTCCTGACAAACAGTTCTCATCTTCAGGCTCAATCCACCAACCAACTGCTTGCCAATTTTGATGATTTGGCGCAAGGCACAACAGGAACTACTATTGTTGATAGTGGTATTACTTTTTCCAACCTTTTTAGCGACACCAATACTCCGGGCGTTCCATTTTATGTGGACTCCACCACGGATGCCACCACGGGATTCAGTCTGCCAAACTATCTGACTTTCGGAGGAAGTGGCTTTGGCCAATTTGCTTCAGCAGACATTAATTTTTCGGGCACAGCCACTAACGCTAGCCTCGATATCGCAGGTGATTCTGATCCCTCCAACACAAACAATACACTGACGCTTATTGCTCTGAATGGGACAAACGTGGTGGCGATGGATACATCGTATGTATTTCAAACGGATTCATTTGAACAGGTAACCGACACCCTCACCGTGTCGTGGGTGACCGGATTTAATAGCCTGGAGCTCCTTGTGAACGGACCAGATAATACCGGGTCTCTCTTTTTTGGTTTGGATAATGTTCAGATAACTGGAGCTCTTCTGGTTCCGGAGCCTTCCACCAGCGGTTTGCTTTGCATCGCAATTTTTGCCACTGCCTTAATTCATTGGCGCTTCAGAATCCGTACTAGGAAAGAAAGAATAAAAGTTATAGAAACTTAGGGCGTCTTTCGTTTTCTATGCCCTTGAATGAAGTACAGGTCTTCATCTAGCGGACTTTTATTTCCAATAATCGCTGTTTCAGGGATCCTTTTTGGCACCTCATCTATTAGTGCCTCCACGATTGTCTGGTCAGCACCAGTTGTTTTCAATGGATTAACAACTTCGCAGATATTTACGAATACTCCCGGAACGATTGTTGGGGCGGTTGGTTTTGGTATTGAGGAGCCTGCGCTGGTGACTTATGCCACCAACTCTGCAGCTACAGTGTTCGACATCTTCGCAGATCAGACCGTGGCGAGTGTAACTGGTACGAACGGGATAGCTTTCGGGACAGGTTCTTTTCCAGCCGCAACGGCCTACACGACTGGTAACACCAACTTTGACTCAGTACTCAACAACTTTGTCTTCAACAGTAAGACACTGAGTATCAATCTGGTCAATTTGGTGCCTGGGGCCAGCTATTCCGTACAACTTTTTTCGGTTGATGACCGTACCAATACCGCAACCAATGTTGTAAATTTTCAGAGTCCAACCAATGCAGCCAATATCAGCGGCACCTTCGCCTCTTCATCCAATGTCTACGTGGTAGGGACATTCAACGTGCCGACCAATAGCACCGGGGTTCTTACCAATATGGTTCTTCAGCAAAATCTCTCTAGCACCAACGGTGTGATCAATGCCCTTGTATTGAGAGCGGTATCTTTCACGCCAGCGATCAACTTCACTCTTCTGCCCATTAATAATAATCTGGATGTGGGCGACACAGCTACCTTTTCATCAATGGCTACAGGCCCGGCACCGCTTGCCCCACAATGGCAATATGGTCCTGCCGGAGGGCCCTACACAAATCTGACCAATGGTAGCCATTATTCGGGGGTTAACACTTTTACTCTCTCAATCAGCAATGTGGTGCCTGCCGACGCCAACAATGTTTATCTTCTCAAACTAACGAGTGGTACCAATAACGCCCTGAGCAAATCAGCCTCACTGTCCGTATTTGGCAATGCTGGTGTGACGAAGACGGTTTCCAATGGTGGCGACATCAATGCTGCCATTGAGGCAGTCAATTTAGCTGGAGGGGGAACGGTGATTCTTGCACCCGGGAGCTATAATGGATCGGTATTGATGTACCCTAACGTTACGCTGAAGGGATCCGGATCTAACACAGTTCTGGTCGGTGGCACCCTCACGCAAGCCTATTCGGGAGCCTCTTACTGGAGTGTTGAGGATCTGGTCATCGATGGACAGGTACCATCCACCTACCTTTGGCAAGGAGGTGCGGATAACGCAGGAATTAATGCTGGAGATGAATCCCCCGGGTATGACACCTACGATCTCTCCTTTAAAAATGTTGAAATTAAGAATACGGCCATAGCGTTGAGACTGGTCACTGTCAACGGATGTTATCTCACAGGCTGCAACTTTCATGACAGTGGCCTGGGGTTTTCCCATAATATCTACTTTGTCGGATGCCTGAATGTGGCCATGAGCAACTGCATCTCCTCGTGGTCCCAGGCTAATTTGAGTAGATCGGGAGATGGGGTTCATCTCGACTTTATCGGAAGCACTGCTAACTACACCCTGAAGCAGTGCGAGTTCTCAGGCAATGAGGGCTATGGAATTCTTTGCCAGGATTACAATGGCAACGATCCTAATCTTTACATGTCCGGTTGTCGGCTCCAGTACAATGGACTGGCAAATCAGACCAATGACGGCATGTGGATCATTGCCAACGGATCCATCACGACAAC
>PLEU01000158.1 GCA_003136515.1 Spartobacteria bacterium | reverse complement strand
GAGAACCTGCTGATGGGCGCCTATGGCCGCGGCGACAAGGCCGCGATCCGGCAGGATTATGAACGGATGCTGGAACTCTTCCCGCGCGTCGCCGAACGGATCACCCAGCGAGCGGGCACATTGTCCGGCGGCGAACAGCAGATGCTGGCGATCGGACGTGCGCTGATGGGGAGGCCCCGTTGCCTGATGCTGGATGAGCCCTCACTCGGAATAGCCCCGATTCTTGTAGAGACTATATTTGCGCGGCTTGTCGATCTAAACCGTGAACGCGGGCTCACACTTCTCCTGGTGGAGCAGAATGCCTCCCTAGCGCTACAGGTGAGCGATTATGCCTATGTGCTGGAGACGGGTCATATCCACTTGGAAGGCCCCTCTTTGGAACTTAAAAACCGTCCCGAGGTACAGGCGGCCTATCTGGGACACTGACGGGGAGTGAATGTGGAAACATGAAGTCTGCTCGCTAAAGACAAATCTACGGGGTGCCAAAGTGGTTGTTCCCGCGGGTATGTTTCAGCTTTCCCTTCCGCTTCGCCTTGCCCTTGCCCCATAATGCTGCCTACAACTAAGGGCTATGTCTTTCTCAGCAACTGCTTTTCTTCTTCTGGATGCCACGGCACCAGCCCCGAGCCCCCTCCTCCAGTATGTCCCCTTACTCTTCATCGGTGTCATTTTCTACTTCCTACTGATCCGTCCCCAGCAGAAGCAGCGCAAAGAACAGCAGCAATTGATCGCAGCCATTAAGACGGGTGACAAGGTGGTGACCAGTTCAGGAATTTACGGACTCATATCCAATGTAAAGGAGACCACGGTCATGCTCAAGATTGCTGATAACGTGAAGATCGAGATCGACAAGGCCGCTGTTGCCAGTGTCGTCTCCCGATCTACCGATACGACTCCGGAAACCACAGTTTCCTGATTAGAAGACGCAAGCTGAATTTAATCTCCCCTTCGTTTCCCCTCTCTTTCTAATTTCCACACCCTTGCTGCCATGACGCCGCTACTCACTTTTTTCTTCGGGCTAATTCTTCTCGGACTTTTCGGTTGGTATCTGTCCACAGAGAGCGATGTCAAGAAGCGCTGGCTCGGGCTTGTGTTGACGCTGTTGATGCTTTTCTTCTGCATTGATGCCGCCACCCCTCCGTCGCAGAAGATCCGCCTCGGTCTCGATCTGCGCGGCGGCACCTCCTTCCTGCTTCAACTGGTGCCTCAGAATGGGGAGGAAGTCACTCCCGACATGCTTCAACAGGCAGTCGAAGTCATTCGTAAGCGTGTTGACAAGTTTGGCGTCGGCGAACCCGTCATCGCCCCCCAGGGAACCCAGCGCATCCTGGTACAGATCCCGGGTCTCGACCCGGCACAGATCGAAACCACCAGAGGGCAGCTTCAACAGGTTGCCAAATTGGAGTTCTGTGAAGTCCATCCCGATTCCGAAACTCTGATCCCCCAGATCGACAAGGGGGATGCCATCATTCCGCCGGGCTATGTGATCAAGGAAGAGACTCAGACGGTTGAGGGAAAAACGGTCACATCCCAGCTTTTAGTGAAAAAGGAGGCTGACCTCGGTGGGGAACACGTCACCAAAGCCTACGCATATTTCGACGAGAAGGGATACGGGGTCACTTTGAATTTGGATGACGATGGGGCCAAGACGTTCTTCGACCTCACGACCCAGATGGCTCCGCGTCATGATCGGCTCGCCATTCTCCTAGATGGAAAGGTTCAGAGCGCACCTCAAGTCAACTCGATTATTTCTGATGGTCACGCGTCGATCACTGGTAACTTCAAGGAAGCTGATGCTCGTGAACTGGCCAGCGTACTGGAGAATCCTCTTCGCACCCCTGTCGAGATTCTGGAGACCCGAAGCGTCTCACCCACACTGGGAGCTGACTCCATTCGAAGTGGTGTGACGGCCTGCATGGGAGGACTGATCCTAGTCACGATTTTCATGGTCATCTATTACCGGTTTGTTGGATTCATCGCCATTGTCGCGCTGTTGGTGAACTGCGTGATGATCGTCGGAGCCCTCGGGATGTTCCACAGCGTGCTGACCCTGCCCGGCATTGCAGGACTGATTCTGAGTCTTGGTATCGCCGTTGACGCCAACGTCCTGATCTATGAGCGTCTGCGTGAGGAAATTGCCGTGGGCAAATCTCTCAAACCGGCCGTTGATGCCTCTTACAGAAAAGCCTTTAGCGCCATTTTTGATGCCCACGTCACACAGTTCCTGACCGCAGGAATTCTCTACTGGCTGGCTACCGGTCCGGTAAAGGGGTTTGCTCTGACTCTTACGATCGGAATCGTGGCCTCAATGTTCTCGTCGCTTTTGGTGACCTATACCTGCTTTGACTGGGCCTTTGCCTTGAAGGCCCTCAACAAGATCACGATGCTCCATCTGATCCGCTCCAAGGGGTATAACTTCTTGGGGAATGCCAAGCCCTTCATTCTGGTATCGACGGTGCTGGTGATACTTAGCATTGTCGTTTTTGCCCGCAGGGGGAGTGGTAATTTTGACGCAGATTTCAAAGGGGGGGATCTCATCGTCTTCTCCTCGACAAGCAACATCAACCCGGATCAGGTGAGGGCCGCCTTTGCGAACTCCGGATTGCAGAACAGCACGATTCAGGCCGAGCATGTTGGCACTCAGGATCTCATCAGTATTCGGACTGATTATGGCAAGGTGGACGCAATCCAGGAGACGCTCAAGAATGCATTCCCCGAGGCAGGCCTGAAATTTGAGCAGACGGAACATATCGGACCTCTTGTCGGCAAGGAGCTTGCCAACAAGAGCGGTCTGGCACTCGCGTTGGGACTGCTTGGCATCTTCATCTATGTGAGCCTGCGTTTCGAGGCCTCCTTTGCCTTCGGCTCCCTGATTGCTCTGGCACACGATCTGATCATCACCCTGGGGTTCTTCGCTCTTAGCGGCCGGGAACTCTCGCTGATCATGGTCGCAGCGATACTGACAATTGCTGGCTATTCCATTAATGACAAGATCGTCGTATTCGACCGTATTCGCAGTGGTCTTCGGGATCGCGGTAGCCGCTCGATTCCGCAGGTCATGAATGACTCCATCAATGACACGCTCTCCCGAACCATCCTGACAGGTGGCACGGTTTTGTTGACCGTTTTGGCACTCTATTTCTTTGGCGGCCCGGTTCTGAATGACTTTGCCTTTGCCTTCGTTGTTGGCGTCATTATCGGTACTTATTCCTCCGTGTTTGTCGCCTCGCCAGTAGTCCTCTGGTTCGCCCAGCTTGGTACAAGGAAGTCATCATCCGTCAACGACCGTCCGGCCAAGACGCCCATCGTTTCCGCATAAAATGCCCCTCCTCATCCTCGGTTCCATCGCTCTCGATACGGTCAAAACTCCTCTTGAGGAGCGCGCCGACCTGCTCGGTGGCTCGGCTTCCTATGCCTCCGTGGCGGCAAGTTTCTTTTCCCCCGTGAAACTCGTTGGAATTGTCGGCGAGGATTTTCCACAGGAAAATCTGGAGTTTTTCAAACAAAGGAATGTCGATTTGGAGGGTCTTCAGATTGTTCCTGGAAAGACTTTCCGGTGGTCCGGTGAATACATGTGGGACATGAATCAACGCGAGACCCGCTCGGTGGAACTGAACGTCTTCGAGAATTTCTCGCCTGAACTTCCGGAATCGTATCGTTCGACCCGCATGGTGCTTTTGGGGAACATTGCACCCGCCCTACAGAACCACGTGCTTGATCAGCTGACCCGGCCTCACTTTGTGATCGCCGACACCATGGATCTCTGGATCAACATTGCGAAGGAGGAACTCCTTCGCCTGATCGCTAGGGTCGACATGCTTATTCTCAACGACAGCGAGGCTAGGGAACTTACGGGCCAGACGAGCCTGATCAAGGCTGGACGCCGCATTCGAGAAATGGGGCCTTCCTGCGTGGCCATCAAAAAGGGTGAGCATGGCTGTCTCCTCTTTGGCGAAAATCACTTTTTCAGCTGTCCTGCTTACCCTCTTGAGGATATTCATGACCCGACCGGTGCAGGGGACTGTTTTGCCGGAGGTCTTGCCGGTTTCTTGGCGAGTCGTCCGATTAGTGAAGCCGATCTCACGGAGAAAAAGCAGATTCCTTTTGAAATTCTCAGACAGGCCGTTGTCGAAGGAAGCGTTATAGCCAGTTTCAATGTGGAATCTTTCAGCATGGATCGACTGAAGACGGTGACGCCCGTCGATATTTCGGAACGTTACGAAATCTTCAGGACACTGAGTCGCTTCGAGTCCATCTGAAGCGCCGTCCGATTACCGGCGATGAGAGTACGCTCTCCCCTGACGGCATCAGGGAGGGGTGAATCCATCAGGCGGGATCTGTGAGGGGCGTTCGGTTTTTGTTGGTCGCTTAGAAGTTAGACATTATACTGGAAATGAAATTATCGGGGACCGGTGTCCATCATGAATAAAATTTCCCCCCCCATTCTCGCCAAGGCCATCTCGCTTGACCCGGATGATTTGTATCCGCTGATCGAGTGTCGCCATAGTGATCCCCACCGTATTTTGGGAATCCGTCAGGATGGTCATGGATGCAGGATTGCAAGGGTGTTTCATCCTGATGCCGTTGCAGTTGCGCTACTTTTTGATCATGGCGGACGCCTGCCCCTCATCAAGGTCCATGCCGACGGTCTCTTCGAGGCTGCTGCAGAGAATAATAAGGGATCGCATACGCATGGTGATCATCATTCTGATCCGTCGTCCTATCAGCTCGAAGTGACTCTGGGTGACGGGACGCAGTTCACTTATCGCGATCCGTACGCCTTTGCCCCGACACTGACAGAAGTTGATCTCTATCTACTGGGACAGGGAGAGCATCGCGAAGCATACAAGGTGCTGGGGGCGCACCCACGGGAGATTCACGGAATTTCAGGAACCTCCTTCGCTGTCTGGGCCCCGAATGCCCAGCGAGTAAGCGTTGTGGGCGATTTCAACTCTTGGGATGGCCGCCGCCATATGATGAGGCGGCTTGGGAACTCAGGCATATGGGAAATATTCCTTCCTGGGGTCACGGACGGGGAACATTACAAATTTGAGATTCGTGGGCCTCGCGGTGAGATTCTGGTCAAGACCGATCCGTATGGGTTTTATGCCCAGCATGATCTTCGTACCGCCTGCATGGTGACTGACCTGACACGTTATCGATGGAATGATGCCGCTTGGATGGAGCAGAGGGCAACGCGCAATGCCTATACAGAGCCTATGTCGATTTATGAAGTTCATCTTAGTTCGTGGCGCCGGAAACCGGAGGATCGGGACAGGCCGCTGAGCTATCTTGAACTGGCGGAGGAATTGGTAAGTTATGTGAAGGAAATGGGGTTTACCCATGTGGAACTTCTGCCGGTGATGGAGCATCCCTTTGATGGTTCTTGGGGATACCAGGTGGTGAATTTCTTTGCGCCTAGCAGTCGCTTCGGGTCTCCGGATGAATTTCGCACGATGATAGACCGTCTGCATCAGGCCGGGATTGGGGTTATTTTGGATTGGGTGCCGGGTCATTTCCCCAAAGATGCTCATGGCCTTGCACTCTATGACGGGACGGCTCTCTACGAGCATGAGGATCCCCGACGCGGAGAACACCGTGAGTGGGGAACGCTGATTTTCAATTACGGACGCAATGAGGTCAGGAATTTCCTCATCGCCAATGCCCTTTTCTGGCTCGAGCAGTACCACCTCGATGGACTACGCGTCGATGCAGTTGCCTCGATGCTCTACCTAGACTACTCGCGCAAGGAGGGTGAATGGGTTCCCAACTGTTTCGGCGGACGGGAAAATCTGGAGGCGATCGAGTTTCTCAAATCCTTCAACTCTTTGTGCTACGGCCTTCACCCCGGCATCATGACCATTGCGGAGGAATCAACCGCTTGGCCAGGAGTTTCCAAACCGGTTTATGACGGAGGGCTGGGATTTGGCTTCAAGTGGAACATGGGCTGGATG
>PLEU01000097.1 GCA_003136515.1 Spartobacteria bacterium | reverse complement strand
ACTTGGATCTGCAATCGCAATATTAATGGTCTGCGTATTCGAACTGTTATTGTTAATAGCTGTTGTGAGCGCCAAGGAATTCCCGTTGACCGTGTAAGCAGGAGCGTTGTTGCTGAAGGTAAGGGAGGCGTTAGTTGCACCTATATTATCGTTGGTCACTGTGGTGACTGAAGAGGCATCGAAGACTAACGCAGTACCCGTAGTAGGGGCGGTGCCTCCAACCCAGTTAGCAGCATTTGAAAAATTAGCATTCGCAGGCGAGCTGGCCCAGAGGTAACTGGTTGCAGGAGGATTCTGTGTAAGAGTGAAGTCAGTAAAAGCAGTCCATGATTGATATGCTTGCGATTGCGTTGGAACGTAAAAGCCCAGAACGATAGGAGTACCATTAAGACCACTCGTAGCGGTAAAAGTAAGGCTGTACTGATGTAGCGCGCCATTGCCCGTTGTCTGGGGTATCGTATAGGAATCCTCAACGGTGAAATTGGTGTTCCAGAGCACGAGTTCATCGTTTACCTGCGTTGGTTTGCCGCTATTATCAGAGCCAGCCAATACTGTTAAGGTGTAACTATCTCCAGAGATATAGTCATTTGTGAGAGTCTGATAGACTTTGCCGCCACCGGATACCGCGCCAGCGTTTGAAAAGGATTCAATTATATTTGCACCACTAGGAGCGTTAGTTATGAGAGTACCACCAGTCGGTGCATAGAGGCTAAAACAGCCGGACGTACTGACTGTGGTCCATGAAGTGGGATTCCCATATGTTCCGCTGCTGCCATATGAGTTGTAGTTGCCCGTGGTGCCACTGCTAAATATGTTATTGCTGATCGTTATCGACGTCTGGCCGTAGCCCGCACTTGCTGCTGCTATGAACAACCCGGCGCAAACGCCAAGGTTCAAGAGTTTGTTTTTCATCTGGGTGGTTTCTCTTTGGGGTTTAGGGGATATACTACTGAGGTTTTTTTGCCTCCCCCCAAAAAAAATGCAACCGACTACTTCCACGGAGTCTGAAACTACTTTTGGGGGGATATATTTGTAATTTCTTCCAAGAAGCATATCTATGTCAACAGAAAATTTTTCGTATAGATGAAATAATTGCAATAGCCCGTGGAGGGCCATGGATAAATGATGGAAGCTGCATGCTGTTGATGATCAATTCTGATCAGCAGCTGGAATATTGGGCTTCAGAATCCACTGATAAGCTCAAAGTCCGGAGAGATTCGAGACCCCCTCCTTACCCAATCTGTTTCTCCTTGTGAGTCACTTTCTCGGCCTCCATTGGATTCAAATTCAAGGGGATAATAGGTATAATCGAGTGAAGCTGCATTGGCAGAGAGACCTAAACTGATTAATACCCCGTGTTTATCACACAAAAACAAGTGCCCGGTAATAGGATGGGATACTTTTACCTGCTATCTCAAATTTGACAGTGCTCTTAGAGCGATTTTCCATAGTGCGTTGAAAAACAAAAAACCGCCGCTCCTTTTCAGGACGGCGGTTTCCTATAAAGGATCGCGTGAACTCTATGCGAGATTGGACTCCTTGCGAATGAACTTCCGACGCATCACAACTCCGATGATCAAACTGAGGCCAATCAGTGCCCAAGTCGATGGTTCAGGAACAAGTGATACGGTCAGGTTGCCGGTACTTTCACTGAAGACCCAGTCATAGGTGTGATCCGTATAGTTCCAAAGGCCATTGATACCCATGAAGCTCCCTGGGCTCCAGCTCCCTGCGAGGGCAACCCCTGTTAAACCTTTGGTATATGTATTAGCACCGAAGAGATTAAAGACACCAACCATAGGTGCATTGTTTACGACCAGATTTAGCTGTCCGTTGAACTGAAGTGAGCCTGTTATTTTGAGGCCATCATAGCCACTTCCAGCGCCTCCATTGGTGCTTATCAGAGTCAGTGTCGTAACAGCCGTGGAGGCAAGCGAGAGGTTTCCATTGACTGTGATTAGTCCGCGGGTGGTACCGTCGATGCTACCTGGCGTGATATTGCCATTGACTGTAAGCAGCGTGCTAGGTGCCTTGATAGCGCCGTATCCTGAGAGCGTCTGGTTGGTCCCCAAGGTGTAAAAGGAATTAGTGCTCATATCCAGTGTTCCTTGGGAGGCAGCAGTTCCAAGATTAATGTTGGTGCTGTCATTGATCGAAGCTCCTGAGCCAAGAACCAAGGTTCCCGAAGAGATGGTAGTTGTACCCGTATAGGTATCGCTGGCACTCAGGGTCACGGTGGATCCGGGTACCGCTGCCACGTAGAGAGAACCTGGCCCTGAAATCACACCGCTATAATTATACCCGGTAGCGCTAGTAGGATTGCTCAGTGTGAGCGTAGTTCCCGAATCCACGACCGTTGCGTTGGGCGTGGTAAAGCCGTCTGCCCTTAAAGTACTGTTTGAGGCAACGGTAATGGGACCTGTACCGAAGGCACTATTATTGAATATCTGAATTCTTCCACCGTTTAGAGTTGTTCCTCCAGAGTAGCTGTCAGCTCCCACAAATGTGAGAATATTGAATGCATCCGCAGTGAGCGAAAGTGCGCCGGGACCAGAAATACTGCCGCCATATTCGTTGAAAACGATCTCGTGCTGTGCGTTCGTGCTGACACTTCCCGCATTGACATTGACTGTCGCCCCGCTGGCGATAGTAAAATTATTGTTAAGTATCACACTGTTAGGAGAAGTAGTCGTGAGAACGCTATTTGAAGCGAATAACACAGCTCCCGCTGAAAACGAGTTGCCATTGTTTGCAGCTACCGTGCCAGAGTTAATGATGGTGCCACCCACATAGGTATTGTTCCCGCCTAGGGTCAGGGTACCCGCTCCACTCTTTGTGAGTCCAAATCCACCTTCTAGTGTCACATTGTAGGTTCCACCAGTGAGGTTGTAAGCCCCTACGTTGGTAAGTGTACCATTTTGAATGGTGGCATTGTCACCTACTGAATAGGCATTGGTAAAGAATGCTCCTCCTAAGTCCGCGGTGCCGGTTCCTGTGATGGTTAGGGAATTATTCCCAATTGCGTTGCTCCCCACGAATGCCAGCGTTCCGGCACTTACGGTGTTGCCTCCGATGTAGCTGTTGCTGCCCGAAAGAGTCAGCGTATTACTGACTCCATTCATTGTTAGCCCGTTGCTCCCTTGGATATTCGCACTGATGGTTCCTCCCTGTAGCACATAGGCACCGGAATTTGTAAGGGTGCCGTTTTGAAGTGTGCCTCCGCTCATGGCGGCAAGGGTACTTAGAGTTCCTCCTCCAAGATCGACGGTTGCACCCGAGATGGTCAGAGGGCCAGAACCCAGAGTGCCTCCATTGGTCAGATCAAGTGTCCCTCCCGTGGCATAGGTTCCTCCACTATAGGTATTGGACTGGGTTAGAATCACCGTTCCAGGTCCCGCGACGGTTAGACTGCCAGAACCTGCGAGCACGGCATCTATCTCGCCACCCTGTAGAATATATCCATTGGGGTTGTTGATTGTTCCATTGGTCACATCTCCGCCACTTGCGGTAAATGCATTGGTTATAGTCAAACCTCCCAAATTCAATGTTCCCCCACCGACACTGACCGTGCCGCTGCCGATGTTCTGAGTCGAAGTCAGTTGGAGTGCGCCATTGTTGGTGACAACGGTGCCGCCTGAGTAACTATTGCTTCCACCAAGAGTCAGTGTCGCGCTGCCATCGGCTATCAAACTGCCGGTACCGGTAATCCCGTTGGATGTTCCGCTGTAGGTACCATTGGTCGTCATCACAAAATCAATGCTGCCATTATTTACAATATCGCCAGTCAGACTGGTTGTGTCACCCGCAAGTGTCCCTGAGGAAATGGTGGTGCCTCCAGTATAAATCTGAGGCCCGTTGAGAGTTAGTGTGCCGACACCGCTCTTAATCAGACCATGGCTACCCTCCAGTGTGGTTGATGTGTCGATCGTTCCACCTTGGAGATTGTATGTGCCGGCGTTTGTGATCGTCCCGTCCTGAAGCAGGCCTCCTGACATGGCCAGGGTGTTAGTGTAGGTGTTGCCACCGAGATCCACCACGGTTTCGTTACCAGATATACTGAGTTGACCACTGCCCAAGCTTCCCGTGCCAACAAGGTTCAGGGTGCCATTCGTCGCAAAAGTACCGCCCGTGTAAGTGTTGTTACCCGTGAGAATCACCGTGCCAGGACCTCCTATCGTGACGCTGTTTGATCCAGCTAGTGTCACGTCGATTTCTCCACCGTTCAAAGCGAAGGTCCCACTGTTGTTGCTTATGGTCCCGTTTTGGACAACTCCCTGTGAGGCGGAGAAACCGTTTGTGATAGTCAATCCTCCCAGATCAAGCGTGCCCCCCGCAGCAGTCAGTGTGCCGCTGCCAATAGCGCTAGCGGAGGTAACTTGTAGCGATCCATTGTTGGTGACAACCGTGCCGCCGGTGTAGCTGTTGCTTCCTCCGAGAGTCAGAGTAGCGCTGCCATCGGCAAGCACCTGACCCGTCCCGCTAATCCCGCTTCCAGTGTAGGACCCATTGGTAGTCTGCACGAAATCGAGAGTGCCGTTATTACTAATGGCTCCTTGGAGGCTTGTTGTGTCTCCGGCGAGAGTCCCTGCACTTACTGTTGTTCCACCAGTATAAGACTGTGGCCCGACCAGAGTGAGAGTATTGCTGACACCGTTCATAGTGAGTCCCTGAGTTCCTTTCAAAACCGCGTTGATCGTCCCGCCCTGAAGCACGTAGGGACCTGCGTTGGTTATGCTTCCGTTCTGAATGGTACCAGCGCTCATGCTCAGCGCATTGGTGAGCAATCCGCCCCCAAGATCCACTACTGCGTCTCCAGAAACTGACAGGGTTCCAGATCCAATGGTGCCTCCACTGGTCAAGTCAAGCGTTCCTCCCGTAGCAAAGGTGCCACCCGAATAGGTATTAGTCACAGTCAGGGTAACTGTGTTCGGGTCGTTAATAGTCAGGCTGTTTGAACCTGCAAGAACAGCTCCGATGGTGCCTCCTGAAACACTGAATGATCCCCCGTTGCCCAGTATCGTCCCGTTAGTCACCAAGCCTCCGCTTGCGCTGAATCCGTTGGTGATGGTGAGTCCATTCAGATTGGCCGTGCCACCGGCAACGGTTAATGTTCCGCTACCGATGCTGCTCGTTGTCTGGATTAGGAGTATTCCATTCGTGTTGACAATCGTGCCCCCACTGTACCCGTTGCTTCCAGCAAGGGTAAGCACCGCCGTCCCATTGCCATCAACGCTCACGGAACCTGTCCCGCTGATCCCAGTTGAAACAGGAGTGTAGGTTCCATCGTTGGTCATGACAAAATCCAAATTGCCGTTATCAGTGATGTCACCCGTCAGGCTGGTCGTATCTCCAGCCAAGGTACCTGCAGTGACAGTCAATCCGCCAGTCAATGACTTCGCTCCCACCAACGTCAGGGTATTGTTTGTCCCATTCATGGTCAGGCCGTTGGTTCCCTGGAGGTCGGCGATGATCGTCCCTCCTTGCAGCGTGTAGGCACCGGAGTTGGTGATAGCTCCATCTTGGATCGTTCCACCACTGGAGACCAGTATGTTTGTAAGAAGACCTCCTCCGAGATCAACCGTACCCCCGGACACGGTCAATGTCCCCGTGCCAAGCGTGCTGACAACATCGAGGTTCTGGAGATTGAGTGCTCCCCCTGAGATGGTTGTTTCCCCGCTATAGGTATTGGCTCCGGTAAGGGTCGCCGTGCCAGAACCGATGGTCACTCCTGTTGTTCCGGCTATTGTTGTGGTTCCTTCAAGGAAATTGCCCCCTTGCACGGAAATGGCCGAGTTAGAAAGAGTTCCTGTCAGAACCACAGTACCCGAATTAGCAAGAGTGGTACCGGTGTAAGTATTCGTACCGCCGAGAGTTAGCGTTCCAGCGCCATTCATCGTCACTGAGCCACCAGTAATAGCACCGCTGAACGTCGTATTTCCACTCCCGCCTACCGTCAAAGTGCCTGCGCTCGTAAGTCCGCCTATTTGGAAATTAGCTCCATTCGCATTCAGTGTTAAATTTTCATATCCTGGACCAGCACCATTAAAAGCCGTGAGAGCCGGCAACGCCAGTGTGTAGCCATTGGTGGAACCTTTAACATTAAATGTCGTATTGGCGAAGGTAGCTATGCCACCTGGAGCAAAAGAAATTGTGTTATTGCTGTTGCCCGATGTCACCTGGTCAACATCGAAGTTCAATGTTGTCCCCGCGGTAACAATTTGCATCCCGTTTCCACCTGCGAAGGTAACATTGCTGTCAGAAAGGAGGGTTAATGTACCAGCAGTGAATGCCATTGAATTCGCATTTGGACTTGATTCTTGTGACAACGCGTAGGAAATCCCGCCTACGGTATTGTTTGAATTGGCCTGAAGGGTAAGCGCACCTCCATTGAGTATCGTGGTATTCCCCGCAGTTCCAGGTCTACCCGAGTTGTTACCGGAAAGAGTCACACTTCCCGAAGGGATAGTAAGTGCACCAGTGAAACTATTGTTCCCTGCGAGGTTGACAACACTGTTAGAGCCGGCTACCGAGAAGCTGGCTGTCCCAGCAATCACTCCATTGGTTGTTTCATTAAAGTTGGCGCTCGTCACCGTGACCGACGAATTGGTGATTGATCCCGTCAGATCGAAGTTATTACTTGCGCCTATTGTTGTCGTACCGGCGTAAGTATTCGTACCGCCAAGAGTTATTGTTCCGGGTCCAGTCGCATTCACTCCACCTGCTCCACTAATTCCTCCATTTATAACCAAATTGCCACCCCCGTTGGTCGTGGCGAGATTGATGCCACCGGGATTAACTATCGCCGTGGTGATAGTTTGAGTATTGGTGCTGCTGTTATAGATGCCAGGCCCAGTTCCAGAAAGAGTCAGTGTGTTGCCACCGATGGTGTAGGCAGGAGCGTTGCTGGTGAAATTGAGCGAGGCATTCGTTGCGTTGGTAATATTATTGTTCAGACTTGTGATAGTAGACACGTCAAAGTCGAGTGCTGAACTCGAAGCAGGGACAATTCCACCAGCCCAGTTGGCCCCAGTCGCCCAGTTGGAACTAGTAGGAGCATTGCTCCAGAGATAGCTGGCAGCAGGCGGTGGAGTTACAAGCTCGAGTTGGGCACCATTATAATAATCCCCAACTTGATAAGTACCGACTCCTGATTGGGAAACATTCCAAGTCAAATTTCCACTCGCTCCAATGGTTCCTGTAAAGGTGTTATATGCCACTCCAATTCCTGCAGAAAGTTGTCGGCTTGTGGAAGTGGTAGTGAGATTTGTAGCTGATGTCAGGCTGGAGTACCCTCCGGTGATGGCGAGATTTTCCGTCGCCGCTGCTGGTGCACCCGCGTATACAACTAGGGTAAAGGTGTCACCGGCGAAGGAGGTGAGTCCAGAAATTGTGCTCGACCAGATCAGCGGATTTCCGCCCGTCGAGAAGATCTGTGCGTTCTGCTGCATCAAGGCAGTAGTGCCAGGATCTGTAGAGGTGCCATTCGTATTATTGAATCCGTACCCGGGGTTGTTACCTGCAGTCCCATCCGTCAGATTGAAGGTCAGACCGGTTGAGCTTCCGTTGACAAAATTAAGGTTGGTCGTGACCACTGATCCGTTTCCATAGTAATTGACACCTATTCCGTTCCAAATATCGCCAGCACTTCCCAGAACCGCCGCCCCAGTCTGATTCGTAGACGCCGGACTCCCTGAGCCCTGCCCGTTAATAGGCTGAAAATTTAAGTCAATCAGGTTTGTCGTCTGAGCCCTTAGTCCATGAGGACAAATTGCACTGATGGTGATAATTGCACCGACGAGTAGGGAAAATTTGAGTTTCATGGGGGGGACTCCTGCTAAATAGATGGTTGTTCTTACTATCACTATTACCCCCTCTCCTTCTCGGAGCAACATTTTTATTCTGTTAAAGGGCATTTTTTCAGAGCCAGTTCCCCGGCCAAAGCACGGAGTTTTACCTTCGAAAATCAGTGAAGCCTGTCTTGAATGACTGATGTCTTCGCCGAGGCTCGTCCCATGAGTGCACTCTCCCAAACCTCGAAAAAGGTTCCCGGATCCCACGAGGACTCGTCCGTTACCATCTCCGTTCCTGGCACTACTGCCAATCTGGGACCAGGGTTTGACTCATTCGGGCTGGCTCTGGATCTGGCCAATCTGGTAACCATCACCCGAAGGACATCCCGCTNNACCCCTCCCTGCGATGGTCGAGACAACAGCCGCAAGTTTCTTTCAGGGGAGCGGACTAACTCCCTTTCCCCTCGGTTGGAAAATCCGGGGGGCTGTACCTCAGGCACGGGGACTGGGAAGCAGTGTCACCGTGCGGTTGGGCGTGCTATTAGGCTTGAACGAACTCTCCGGACGTCCCGTTTCACGCCAAGGAATATTCAGGCTATGTGCGGAACTAGAGGGACATCCCGATAACGCGGCACCCG
>PLEU01000089.1:6079-21162 GCA_003136515.1 Spartobacteria bacterium | reverse complement strand
TCCCCAATCTTTGATGTAGACCCTATATTTCTCTGTAACCCCCTGATAATCAATGTGCAGCCGGAGAGGGTCGAACTCCCAACCTTCTGATCCGTAGTCAGATGCTCTATCCAATTGAGCTACGGCTGCCTGAAGAGCAGTACACTAGAGCGGAGAATCAACCATGGGTCAATTTGATTGTGATATTCACGCGGGGACGGCCTGTATGACAGTCAATGCAAAAGTTCCCCCTTGACCCCTTGGGGCGTTCGGTGAATCATTTCACCTCAATCTTATCAAGAGTGACGGAGGGACTGGCCCTATGATGTCACGGCAACCGCTGTGGAGAAATCCGTGGGACCAGGTGCCAAATCCAGCCTGACCTCGGTCGGGAAAAGATGAGATACCGGGTGAAGCACTAGCCTAGGCACCAGGTCTCTCCGTCACTCTTGATGGAACTAAAGAGTGATCCTATGTCCAAAAAATCCTGGTTCAGCAATTTAAAGTGTCGAGAATGTGGCCGCCTCTACGACAAAGAAGCTATTCATATCTGTGAATTCGATTTCGGCCCGCTTGAGGCCGCATATGATTATGACGCGATCCGCGAGGCTCTGACACGAGAAGTAGTCGAGTCGCGCCCTCAAACGATGTGGCGCTATCGGGAGCTGCTTCCAATAGATGGGGAGCCTACAGTGGGAATGCAGGTGGGTTTTACCCCTCTTGTGAAGGCTGATCGTCTCGCGAAGAAACTGGGGATCCGCGAACTCTGGATCAAGAACGATACGGTCAATTATCCTACTCTCTCTTTTAAGGATCGCGTGGTTTCGGTTGCCCTGAGCCGCGCCCGTGAGCTGGGCTTTAAGGTCGTCGCCTGCGCCTCGACAGGCAATCTAGCCAACTCTGTCGCCGCCAATGCCGCCGCTGCCGGGCTCAAGAGCTATGTACTCATTCCAGCTAATCTAGAGCAGGGGAAAGTACTTGGTTCGCTGGTTTATGGAACAAATGTGATCGGCATTAACGGCCCTTATGATCAGGTGAACCGCCTCTGCTCGGAAATCGCCGGAAAATACGGCTGGGGATTTGTGAATGTTAATCTCCGCCCCTATTATGCCGAGGGATCGAAAACCATGGGGTTTGAAATCGCGGAACAAAGCGGCTGGAAGCTCCCGCGACACACCGTGGTGCCAATGGCATCTGGTTCACTCCTGACTAAGATTCACAAGTCGTACAAGGAGTTTATCGATCTCGGACTGGTTGAAAAGAGTGACTTCTCCATCCATGGTGCCCAGGCATCTGGCTGCTCGCCAATCAGCGCTGCTTTCAAGAAAGGAATCGATATTGTGCGCCCTGTTCAAAATCCGCAGACCATCGTCAAATCACTGGCGATCGGCACGCCTGCCGATGGTTACTATGCCATCCACAGCATGAAGGAAACAGGCGGGAGCGCCGAGGATTGCTCAGACGAGGAGGTAGTCGACGGCATCAAACTTCTCGCAGAATATGCAGGCATATTCGCCGAGACGGCCGGCGGCGTGACTGTCGCCTGTGCCAAGAAACTCATTGAGAACGGCGTGATTCCTCATAATGAGAGCGCTGTGCTCTGTATCACTGGGCACGGACTCAAGACCCAAGAGGCCATTCAGGGCAAATGTGGCACATCCCGTGTAATCGGCCCGAGTCTCCGGGAATTTGAAGCTCTCATTGGAGACGAAGTCACCCTCAACGTCTGACCCCACACTTCACCACAAACCAATCCATCCCATGTCCACCATCCGCATCCCCACCCCGCTTCGCAAGCTCACCGGCGACCAGGAGGTCGTCACTGCCACCGGCGCCACGATTGGAGCCGTTCTCGACGAATTAAATAAGGCTTACCCAGGCCTAGGCGAACGCATTCTTGACGAAAATGGCGGCATCCGCCGCTTCGTGAATATCTTCCTCAATGACGAAGATGTGCGATTCCTTGAGGAGAAAGAGACGCCCGTGACTGAAAGAGACGAGATTTCCATCGTTCCCGCCATTGCAGGAGGCTAGAGGCTATGCGAAAAGAGAGCAGCCGTTCCCTTTGACGGCTTGCTTTCGGGCCCCGTTCGCTGGATGGTCGTTTCATGGAAACGACCCGTCTCTGGCTGATGTATCCCGCCAAGCTCATTACTCGACCCATCATTCATGAGCTGGGCCATAAATTTGCCGTGGTGACGAATGTGCGTCAGGCAAGCGTGACAGACGAAATCGGCCTGGTCTGCCTAGAGCTGAGTNNCAACGGCGTCCAGGTCGAGCCGGTCGAGATCAACACAATAGAAGGATGATCAGCACCTCTGGCAGGATTCCGGAATCTAGCACCTAGCTTGGCTCAACACTGCTATCCCCCGGCAATATGTCAGTTTTGAACCATTGCAGCAGGAATATTCCTGCTCTTTTCCTTGCACTGGCCTTAGGTGTTCCATGTCACACCCTAGATGCGGAGAATCTGATCGAGTCTGAGCCGATTCCCGCATTTTACGGCATGGATAGCAATAATACCCTAGTCCATCTTGATGATCTTCTGGAAGCCACGACTTGGTATAACAATGGGATTTACGGACAAAATACCACAGCTTGGGTTGTGGATGCACAACTTGTCGGGACGAATCTTTATCCTGCAGAGGCGATCTCAAACCTAGCCTACACTTATGCTTCCCCAGATACCGTGACGAATGCCGGCCTCCATGCCACGTGGTGCGCCTCGCTGCTGGGTGGGTACGCTCCTACGACAAATGGAGCTTTCTATTACTATAACACGGGAATCGCCCCTCTCACGACCCTGGGATCTGCGGCGCTCGCAACTTCTATAAACTCTGACGGCTCTTTCGCTATCTCCACCTCAAGCATTTCTGCGTATGGTTATGCTGCCTCTCATGCGAATGTGATCTCTACAAGCATAGGCGACTCTTCAGATGCTGCGGGTGCGGGTGTGCTGAGTCTCGTTGTTGATTCGGCTGCCGCGGCCAATCCTAACACCACCATTGTGGCAGCCGCGGGCAATAACGGCCCATCCGCCGGTTCCGTCGGAGGGCCTGCATCCAGCTATAATGTCATTTCTGTGGGGGCGCTTGATGGACCGCCCTATTACAATGTCCTAGCATCCTTTTCATCCGTAGGGCCCCAGCCCACCGCTTGGTATAATGGAACTAACACCTATTACTACGATAATGGTGCCACCACCCGGCCCGGAGTTGATCTAGTGGCTCCGGGAACGTCCATCGTCGTCGTCCAGTCGATCACGAGCAATAGTTATACCTATTATTCGCTCGCTGGAACCAGCTTCGCAACGCCCCTAGTTACCGGAGGTGCCACTCTCCTGGACAGCGCCTCTACCTATTTTCCATCGGGTTTGACCAATGCAGCGACTCAGAGTGTCGTCGTCAAGGCCGTGTTGCTGAATTCTGCCGACAAACTCGCAGGCTGGAATAACGGTCAACAGATAACCAATGAAGTGCTCACAACCACCCAGGCACTAGACTACGCTATCGGTGCCGGTGAGGTGGATCTTACGAAAGCGTTTGCTCAGTACACCACAAGTGCCCATGTGGACACCTTTCCCGGATTTTCAGCCACCGGATTCAATGACCTCATCCAGAATGAGGGATGGGGATATGACACCGCTCTCCTAGGAGGCACAAATCGCTACCAGTTTGCCAGTGAACTGTATTCTGGCGAGCAGATCGCCATCACTCTCTGCTGGCTCAGGGATTCGTCCTGGAACAGCGCTGTCGGCAGCTATGTCGATATTGCCCAGGCCGAACTAGATCTAATGGTTTATCGAGTGCTCCCCGGGGGAAGTGATCAGATGGTTGCCCAGAGCATTAGTCCTGTGAGCACTACACAAGAGCTATATTTCCAACTTCAGGATTCCGGCAACTATTTCCTTGCGGTCGATTACTCCACTAACCTCTTCGGCCTCTCCGACAACTATGATTCGCAACCCTACGGGCTCGCATGGGCGGTTGACGATGTTCCCGAGCCACGTGACATCCTGCTTGTGTCGCTTGGGGGAGTCTTTGCGTTATTCAGGTTACGATTCTGCCGCAATTCATGTTCAGGGCTGGCGTAGTCCTGAAAGAAACGCTACCTAAGAATTATGAAAATCTCCCTTGGCAGCGATCACGCCGGTTTCCAGTACAAGAAGGCTCTTGCCGAGATGCTCTGCACAGAGGGTTACGAGGTTCTGGATTGCGGAACCCACACCACAGACTCCACGGATTATCCACTTTGGTGCATACCTGCCGCTGAGAAGGTTGCGAGCGGTGAAGCCCAGAAGGGAATTGTCATAGGCGGTTCGGGTAACGGCGAGGCCATCGCCGCAAATAAAGTGAAGGGGATCCGATGTGCGATAGCTTGGAGTGATGATACGGCACGGTTGGCCAGTCAGCATAACAATGCCAATGTCCTTTCCATTGGGGAACGCATGGTTTCGCTGGAAACTGCCAAGCGGCTTGTCAATATCTGGCTCACCACCCCTTTTGAGGGAGGACGCCATGTTAAGCGCATAGAGGAACTAGCGAAGTACGAGGCCGGCCTTCCGATGATCTGAGGGCTCACCGGACACCTGATCTGCGATTTTCCACTCGGAAAGGACACTGGACTTGATAGTCCTAAACCTGAACAGATTACCCAATAGTCACAATAATTGCCGTTGCATTGTCACGCCCCGAGTGGGTGACTGCCTCATCCACGAGGTGATGAGCCGGTGAGCGTGCATTCGTGCAGTCGGCTATCATGCCGGGCAGCTGGTCGTTGTAGATGGCGTCGGTAACCCCATCTGTGCAAAGGAGGAACCGGTCACCCAGACCGTATCCCACAGACCCAAGCTGAGGGCTAACAAACTGGTGTCCCGCGCCGAGAGCTTTCTGGAGCAAGTTCCGACGCGGATGATGCTTCGCCTCCCGCTCATTGATGGAGCCAGTTCGTTGAAGCCATCCCACATGGGTATCATCCTCGGAGAGCTGTTTAATTACTCCGGTCGAGGGAAGATAGTAGATGCGGCTGTCCCCGACATGAGCAAAGTACATCCACTCTGGGGTGAACCAGCAAAGACTTAGGGTCGCACCCATACCATGACACTCCTCGTAGCTGGACCCTAGGTAGAGCATGGCCCTGTGGATTTCGGCAAAAAGCTCTTCCAACACATCTTCAAATCCAGCGGTGAGTCCGGAGGCCCGTTGCTTGAAGAGCGGCGGTAGCATCCGCGTAATTTTTTCCACAGCGATCCGGCTGGCAAACTCCCCTGCCTGCGCACCACCCATCCCGTCGCTGACTGCAAATACAAGATCAACGCTAGTTCCATCAGCTTCTCCGACTTTACCTAGGTGACGCACCTCATGAGCATCTATTGCAATGCCAAGAAAGGCATCTTCATTGTTTTTTCTGACGCGCCCCCGGTCAGTATGACCTGACCATCGGACTAGTGTCTGTCCGGGCACGTTGGCAGGAGAAATGTCTGAATGAACTGCTTTAGCCGCCATGTATCTTCCGGAAGGGTTTCTTTCTGATTTTTCCTTGGGGGCGTTTGCTCGTCGCCTTCTTGGGTTCATCCAGAATGGATGCAAATTCAAAATCAATGAGGCAGAAGCGTCCATCCCTCTGCCGGTAAGTGACATTCCGAATATCAGGGTCATCATGTCGGACGTTGAATTCCGCCAACTGGTCAAAAATCTCCTCGCAGCGCTTATTATCCAGATGTACGACTCGCGAACCGCAGTTCGTAGTCACCATGGTCAGCTTCTCGGAATCGGTGCTGATAAGTCGAGGGACGAAAGGGCACTCTCTCTTTTCCAGATGCCTGAGCACCCTCACCTCGTTTTCAAAGCGTTCGCGTGCCCTAGGGCCGTGGAACTGCTTGGTCACTTGGCCGTCAAAGCTGACTCGGACGGTGGCCCGAAGTGTATCCTTTACAGTGATCATTATGCTTTGCCTAGATTGTATCGTCCTGCACGTAGTATCAAGGAATCCTCTATTGGGTGGAAAACGTCCTGATGCATAGGATGCGTCGATGTTGGCATTGAAGTTGCTTGATACCCTTTTACCCGATCCTACAGTTGGGTCATCAGCCTCACCGGGAGTCCGCACGGTGCAATCTGAATAAAAAACGACAGCAGGACACCACAAACACCCCATCCTATATGGCCAAGTACAAACTCGAATACATATGGCTCGACGGCTATGAACCCGTTCCGAACCTACGCGGCAAGACTCTGATTAAGGAGTTTACGAAGTCCCCAACCCTCAAGGATCTCCCAAACTGGGGCTTTGATGGCAGTTCCACCCGCCAAGCGGAGGGACACAGCTCCGATTGCGTGCTTAAGCCGGTGGCTTCCTATCCCGATCCGACCAAGGAAAATGGCGTTCTCGTCCTCTGCGAAGTTATGCATGCAGATGGCACCCCGCACTCCACGAATGCCCGCGCGACCATCCTTGATGACCCTGACACTTGGTTCGGCTTCGAACAGGAATATTTTCTCTGGAAAGATGGCGCTCCTCTGGGCTTCCCGAAAAGCGGCTTTCCTTCCGAAGGACAGGGACGCTACTACTGCGGAGTCGGTTATGGACTCATGGGGGACATTGCACGCGAAATCGTCGATACCCATCTTGAACTATGTCTTGAGGCCGGCATTAACCACGAAGGAATTAACGCGGAAGTGGCCAAGGGCCAGTGGGAATTCCAGATCTTCGGAAAAGGCTCCAAGAAAGCCGCCGACGAGATGTGGATGGCCCGCTACCTCCTACAGCGTCTTTGTGAGAGCTATGGGGTCGATGTGAACTATCATTGCAAGCCCCTTGGTAAGGATACCGATTGGAACGGTTCCGGAATGCACTCCAACTTCTCCACCAAGTTCATGCGTGAAAAGGGTGGCAAGAAATACTTCGAGAAGCTCATGGAAGCCTTTGACAAGTACAAGAACGAGCACATCGCAGTATATGGTCCTGACAACCACCTCCGTCTGACTGGTCTTCATGAGACCCAATCGATCGATAAGTTTAACTGGGGCGTTGCCAACCGTGGCGCTTCCATCCGCGTTCCAAACAGCTTCATCCCTGCCGGATACAAGGGTTATCTTGAGGATCGTCGTCCAAATTCCCAAGGCGACCCTTACAAGATCGCCAGCCGCATTCTTCAGACGATCGCAACTGTTCCTCAGAAGTAAATTGCCGTCCGGCTCTCATCCAAAAGGCGCCACCCTGGAAATGGGTGGCGCTTTTTTTGGGGGAGGTAGAAAGATCTGCTGAATTTTACTTGCGGACGAAGAAGCATGTCATAGGATAGTGGGCTGCGCAAAGAAATCCTCTGCCGTCGGTCCTTGGGTAGCCTGCACTTGCAGATTACCAAAAGCGCCAAGGGAAACCCGGCAACGTGAACATAAAAATTCCCTAACTAGTTGCTGATTTCTCCATGAGAATAAAGGCATCAGGCCCGGGATACATAACACACCATGCCTATCCGACTCGGTCGCTTCGAAATGCCGAAAACTCTCGTCAAGGACGAGAAGACAGCCACAGAAACTTTCGCGAAATTTGTCGCCGAGCCCTTTGAGGCTGGCTACGGACATACCATTGGCAATTCGCTGCGTCGCACTCTGCTCTCCTCACTAGAAGGAGCTGCTATCACTTCCGTAAAAATCGAGGGGGCACCTCATGAATTCACCAGCATCCCCGGCATCGTGGAGGATGTCGTCGAGATCATCCTCAACCTCAAGAGGGTTAAATTCAAGGCTCACGACCATGAACCCCGCAATCTGACCCTTTCTGTCAATAAGCAGGGGGTCGTCACTGCCGGTGACATTCAGTCCACCGCACAGTGCGAGGTTCTCAATCCCGACCAGCACATCTGCACTCTCGACAAGAAGATGAAATTCGATGCTGAATTTGAGGTTAAAGTCGGACGCGGCTTTGCTACCGGAGATGAGAACAAGAGCCCCGATAAGCCAATCGGCGTCATTGCGATTGATTCCATTTTCTCTCCCGTCACCAAGGTCAAGTATGCGGTCGAGCAGACCCGCGTTGGCCAACGCACCGACTACGACAAACTCATACTTGAGATCTGGACGGACGGACGGCTGACTCCCGATGAGGCACTACTTCAATCGGCGGCCATTCTGCGCCATCATCTCGATGTATTTGTGAACTTCGACGACACTCAGGTAGAGTTCGACGAGACCCCTGCCGAAGTCAGCCAGGAAAATAGCCGCCTCAAGAAGCTCCTCGCCATGAGCGTCAATGAGATCGAACTCTCTGTCCGGGCTGCAAACTGCCTCAACAACGCCAACATCACCACCGTCGGCCAGCTTGCCCAGAAGAGCGAAGCGGAGATGCTCAAGTACCGCAATTTTGGTAAAAAGTCTCTCAATGAGATCAAGGACAAGCTTGTCCAGCTCGGCCTCGGCCTCGGCCTCAAGTTCGAGCCTGGTCTTGTGGAAACCGCTCCTGTTGCGATAGCAGAGTAAAGATCAAGGAATCACGCCATGCGTCATCGCAAAAAAACTGTCAAACTCGGAAGGAGCCAGGCACATCGGGATTCGCTGCTTGCGAATCAGGTATGCAGTCTCATCGAGCATCGCCGCATCAAAACAACGCTTGCCAAAGCCAAGGCCACCAAGCCACTCGCTGAGCGGATGCTGACCCTCGGGAAAAAAGGCGATCTTCATGCCCGCCGCACAGCCATTGCCTATCTGAAGCAGAAGGACATTGTAAAAAAGCTCTTCACCGAGATCGCCCCTGCTTCAGCTGACCGTAAGGGAGGCTACACACGCATCATCAAGCTTGGTGCCCGTCAGAGCGACAGTGCTCCGATGGCCTATCTCGAGTGGGTGGACTACGCACCTACACTCAAAAGTGAGGAACCCGAAGCTACAGCCGAAGCCACAGAAAAGCCGGCAAAGGCTAAGAAAGCGCCCAAGGCGTCTACCGAAGACGAGTCTGCTGAGAAGCCGGCCAAAAAGGTAAAAACCAAGAAAGACGCCGCGGAATAACTCTTCATCATTCCAAGTACAAAATCATTAAAGCCCCGGAGAGAAATCTTCGGGGCTTTTTTCTTGAGTCACTCATTCCCAACGATGTTTGGGATAACGCCGTGAGAGTTCCGGTTTGACCTTTGGATAAGTCTCTTTCCAAAAAGAAGCGAGATCACGAGTGATCTGGATCGGACGGCGGTTGGGTGCCAAGATTTCAATGGTCACTTCAGCTTTGCCTCCAGCGAGTTTCGGAACTGCTCTCACCCCATAGAGATCTTGAATCAGGGCACTCATTGTCACCTGCCCGGTTGGTTTATAGAGGAGGCGGGCCTTGCGGCCTCCAGGCAGTTCATGGCGGTCGGGGGCGAAGCGGTCGAGAGCGGAGCGTTGCGCCGTAGTCAGGAGTGACTGAAGAGCAGGAAGGGCGGGCCTATCCTTGACCTCGCGATAGCCGACGGCACCCTGGCACCAGCGTTCGAGCGCCGCAAGACGTTCGCCTTCCTTAAAGGATGGCAACTCAAGTTCCGGATGATAATGGGCGAGCCATTGGACGCGTTGCATCCATTCCTCAGTCTCCTCCTTCCAAGTAGGCAGGGGAAGATCCCCCTGAGCAAGTGCAGCGGCCAGGGCTTTGGAGGCTTCCTCACATGGCTGGGCATCACGGTGTACCGACTCCAAGACAAGATCCCTGAATATCTTTTCGACGCGCCTTACGACGCGGTTGATAGAAGTGTCAAAGAAGTAGTCATTCCTGTCGGTGAAATCCTCCGGGAAAAGATCCCTCAACATCTGCTCATCTATCGCCGTCGCCATCGAGAGCTGGACACGCACATCGCCGCTTCCTTGACCGATCTCGCTGATCTCGGCAGCCACAAGCAAACGGCTTTCCGATGCCGCACTCTCCTTTGCGAGGAGTCCCCGGCGTCCATGGACGATGTCACAGAGGTTGGTACCCGCACCGCGGCGGCGTGCTACCTGATCGGCGAATCCGGCGAGAATACACTTTGCCAATGCCTCATCGGGGGCTGCAGGGGCATCAATGTCGAGACGCTGTCCTTCGGCAATGGAAAGAAACTGATCATAGATACGTGCGGTTTGCCGGGAGGCATCGCCATGAATCGCCAACTGACGGCAGCGGTCGGCACGAAAATCATTTTTCTCCGCCCAGCGAAATGCGCGTGCCATGACGAGAAAATCCGATCCACCTCCTCCGAAAAGATCTTGACGCTCTTCCTCGGTCTTGCGATCCGTCCGCATGAGTAGAGGGCGGGACTGTGTAAGGGCGGCCATGAGCGCCACGGCCCGAACGCAGCCCAACTCTTGGGCCGCGAGGAGCATGCGTGCATAGCGCGGATGTGTCGGGAAGGCCAGCATCCGCCGGCCCATGGATGTGATGAGTCCCTGATGATCGAGTGCTCCTAGATCGCGAAGAAGTGTCTCCGCCCGAAGCAAGGCCGGAGCCTGCGGCGCATCAAGCCAGCGAATGGCCTCCATGGAGGAAAAACCCGCCGCTTTGAGGGTAAGGAGAACTTCACTCAAATCGACTCGGTGGATTTCCGGAGCCTCCCGTGCAATGCGTCGTTGGTGCTCCCTTTCCGTCCAAAGGCGGAGACACACTCCCGGAGCAGTGCGTCCGGCCCGGCCAGCACGTTGATCGGCTGAAGCACGGCTGATTTTTTCAATTAGCAACGTATTGATGCCACGCCGAGGATCGAAGCTTGCCATGCGCGCCAGACCACTGTCGATCACTCCGGTCACGCCATCGATGGTCAGTGATGTCTCGGCAACATTCGTGGAGACGATCACTTTTCTGACGCCTCCGGAAGAAACTGCTGCGTCCTGCTCAGCAGGAGGTAGCTCTCCGTGGAGGGGAAGTGCCAAGATCGTGGAGGGGAGGCGTACCCTCAGAGTGGAGATTGTCCGTGCGATTTCGTAGGCCCCCGGCATGAAGATGAGAAGATTCCCATCTGTGCGCTGAATCATTGCCTGCGCAGCATCTGCCGCTAGATCCCACGGTTTTTCATCTCCGGGCTCCCTAGTAAGATAACTGATGTCCACCGGATGGGTGCGTCCCTGAGAACGGACGATGTCACATGGCTTGAGGTACTCCGCAAGAGCAGTGGTGTCGAGTGTGGCCGACATCACAATGATCTTGAGATCGGGGCGGCGTGTCGCTTGCAGTACCAGTGACTGGGCCAGTGAAATGTCACTATAGAGATGTCTCTCATGAAATTCGTCGAAAAGTAGCACGCTGACTCCATTGAGATCGGGATCACCCAGCATCTGCCGCACGAGTATCCCCTCTGTAACAAAAAGCAGGCGTGTAGACGTGCTGGAGGCGTCATCGAGGCGGATGCGGTAACCCACTTCATCTCCAACGCGGCCATTGCGTTCGTGAGCAACTCGGGCGGCAAGCATCCGGGCCGCGAGCCGTCTGGGCTGGAGGATGATGGCACGACCAGAACCGAGCATGCCTGCGTCCAGCAGCATCTGTGGAATCTGCGTTGATTTTCCAGATCCTGTGGGAGCTTCAACAATCAGCCTGTTGCACTTTCGGAGGGATGACGTGATTGCTTCTCGCAGTTCCTCGATTGGGAGATCAGTGCGGTGAATGCTCATTCCTAAAGACGGGGTGTTCGGTTCTGGCAACATACGGCCATTTGGTGTAACCAGAAATGATGCTGACGGGCAGACATTTTGCCATGTTGGTTCTTGCGGTGCTTTCGTGCCGTGAAGCCAATGCTGCTGTTCCTGTGATTGCTCCGATGACGGAATCCCAGAAACAGGCTGCTGTTTTCCTCGATGCTTTAAGTATTCCCAGCCCCGGCGAGGTTTTTGCGGCATTGAACAAAAGCTCTCATCCGAATTGGGCGGCATTGATCACGCCGGCCGAGGCACCGCTTACCACGGATCGCTCACAGCTGGCCCTAGCGGTCGGAGTCATGGCCGCAAACGGATATATCGCCGTCGAGGCGCAGGATGGACAGCAGGTCAAGAATATCGGCCGCGAGATGATGACCAGCGCCAAAGCCCTAGGCGTTAGTCAAAACCTCATGGGTAGAGGAGACAGCCTTATGGAATTTGCGGCCAACGATGCCTGGGATTCCCTCGCCGATGAATTGGAGGCGACGGAAAATGAAGTAAAGGCGAGCATGGTTGAGCAGAAGGATCATGTTCTTGTCACGCTGACCTCTGCCGCTGCATGGCTGAGAGGGCTTGATGTCGCCACTCAAGTCGTGCTGAGCAGTGAAACGCTTCAGGGCGCATCCCTTATCAGGCAGCAAGAACTCGCGCGCAGGCTCTCCATCCAACTCGATACGCTCCCCGAGAGGATGAAACATGACGGCCTTGTCTCTAGGGTCAAGGCAACCCTAGATAATGTTACCCAGCTTTTGGGCAGCCACCCCGACTCAATAGAGGCAGAGAGGCGGATGATTCAGCAAATCCATGACAGCACCTCGGGTCTCGTGAAAGAGATACTATCCTCTTCGGAAACGCCCGCTGCAGCGGCATCAGCCCAGCCAGCTTCTCCACCAGCTTCAGCTGCGAGTCCCATAGCTGCAGTGACCTCCTCTGTAGAACCTACCAAACAATGAATAGATCTCGATTTTTCATCTCTGCCCCTGGGTTCTTTCTTCTTACTGCAGGATCATTCATCACGAACGGTTATGTAGCGGAACCGACACCCATCGTGCAGGAGGGCCCAGAACACCAAGATCCCCTTCCTGCAAACCCCGCCCCACCCGTACCCACTGAGGCACGCCGCATGGCTCTGGAGTCGGCGGACGCATTCACTAATGACGGATTCAGAATTCGTGATTCCGAGTGGCCATTTAGTCTGACAAAGGCTGCCCCAGCTTTTCTTGAAGTGACCCTGTTTAGCGGCAACCACTATTGGTTTGTCACCGCCACACCTACCGCTGGAGTAAAGCTCCGAGTGACCCTTTACGACTCGTCAGGTCATCCGATGCATAGCGAACAGTGGCAGGACTCCGGCGAACATGGCGGAAGCCGTGCCGCTGCCGGGATAGCGCCGGGTGAAAGCGGGAACTATTTTGTCGGTGTCGATCTGCCGGAGACCCCCTCTGATCAACCTCTCGACTGCTCTCTCGTATCAGCCTACAAGTAGCCCGCAATGCCCAAATCACCCACTCCCTCAACCCGAGAAACCCTGACCGGAGCCCCGGTCAAGCACTTCTCTATTTTCCTGCAGAACAAGGTGGGAGCACTTCTTGAAGTCGTGAAGTTCTTTGAGCAGAACGGGGTGGTAGTGCTTGCTTTCTGCATCGTCGATTCAGCGGAGTCCTCTATCGCACGCATGATCGTCAGTGATCCGGCACTCGTGTCCAAGCTACTGCACGAACATGACATCGCCTTTAGCCAGACCACCGTGCTGGTAGTTGAACTGGCCGAAGGCGCGGTCGATCTGGGTCATGTCCTCAATTGCCTCCTAATGGCAGAAGTAAACATCCTCTTCAGCTATCCGCTACTTGTTCGTCCCAGAGGCAAGGCTCTGCTCGTCCTGCATGTTGATGACAACGAATGTGCCTCCATGGTGCTCCAAGGCGAGGGACATGAAATTCTGACTCAGGGTGACCTGTCACGCTAGTATAGGACAAATAGATTTTTAACAATGGCACATGAATATTTAAGAAGGATTTGACCTTCGTTTTAAGAAGGTACTTACTCCGAAAAATGTTGGCTTAACTACTAATCACCCCACTTAAATGAACACGAAATTGCTTCAACCTCTTGGCTTGGCAGCACGAATTCCCTCAAAACGGATATAGCCTAACCTCCTCTATAGGCGGACAAAGCTTTGGCAATCAGACTAACAATTCTGGGCGCGATCAATTAATTGCGGCTTTGGGAGGCAACCTAGTCATCACAAAAACTTCAGTGACTTTGCCGTTGCCAACCTGATTAATTGTGATGAAAAAGTTCTCAGTCAGATAGGTTTACGGTTGGCTGAATTTCAAGTTCTAGAGATGCCATACTTATGACAGAAGGGCCACGAAATTGTCTGGGGAAGTTGGGCTCCCCCCCTGGTTTAAATCTGAGGATAAGGCGGCTGTTGTTAATCTAGACTTGTCCACCAAAGATCCGTTAGAGTCCTGACTTGGATCAGGGAGGGGTGGTAGAGCGGTTTATTGCACCGGTCTTGAAAACCGGAGAGGTCACAAGCCTCCGTGGGTTCGAATCCCACCCCCTCCGCCATTACTCGGCTACTACACGCCCAATATGTAACGCGTCAAAATAGTTGGCCGGTGTATTAGTCTGAAAACTTGGCCGATTGCCAAAATACTTGGCCGATCATTCTAGAATGAGGCTCCGCGAGCGATATGCCCGCAGAACTCGGCCAAGTATTTTGATAAAGAGCAAATACCCCCTGCTTCCCACCTAGAAAGAAGGGACCCAGAAAGGTTTCCAACACGAGTAAATTTCAATGGAGGTCTTATATTCATGGCCATGAGTCAGCATCCATACCGCAGTTTCGGGAAAGATAGGATGTTTCGGCGACGGCCTCCTCTTCAGGGATCTCGGCATCAATCATCGCCTGAAACTGTCTGTGGATAGCAATCTTGGCATCCTCTGCTGGAAATTTTGCAACGATATCTCCCTGATGCATGGCAATATCGATATTTGGAAGGCAGGATAACCATGGATCAACTCCGTGAGTTCATATCCGGCAACGATCGTGGGGTTATCTTCTTGGATGAGGTCAACAAGCTTATGAGCAGCCACCTTGGGCAATCAGCTTGGACTGCAGATGTATTCACCGAGTGCATTGCCTTCCTGGATCAGGATTCACGCCTGGACGCCATGGGGCTTAGCGGACTCGTTGAAAAACTCAGAAAGCATTTCATCATCTGTGGAGTTGCGGTAAATAATGCGCAAACGTTTGCGGAATATGTGGCACCACGGGACACATTCACTGGATGGTACCTCTCTGTAGTTTTGCGGAATAGCGGCAGAAATTGTGCAAACCTGTATGGATCTCATACGCCAAATTCAACGCAAATCCACACAGCTTGGTAGGCTGGCCAAAAGAGTCAAGATGGCGGGCAGCTCGCCGATAGCTGCCCTTGCTGCAGAGGCGGCCGCCTCCGCAGCAAA
>PLEU01000089.1:0-6070 GCA_003136515.1 Spartobacteria bacterium | reverse complement strand
CCCCAATCTTTGATTAAGAGCCGTTTTTCGCTTGGGGCTAGATGTGGCTGTGAATGGCAATGAAAGACGGCTGTATGCATCAGCACTACTGAGTCCGCTCAGTGTTGTACTTTGAGGCGGTTTTGAGGGCGTTCTGCGTTATGGAGCCAAAATCTATCCTTCAGATAAGGATCGGCGAGCGAGTTCTTCGGCAAGAATCGGGACGCCAAGATTGTAGGTTTCCACTCCCTGGAGCACACATATCTTCAGCACCTCGTAGATCTCGGCGATCGTAGTTTGATGGCGGAACGCGGCCTTGATAGCACGACGTGTGCCTCGTTCATTCATATGAGAAACTGAGGCACTCAAAGCGATAGTCACAAAATCGATGATTTTCGGCGGAAGAATCCCGCAAGAGTAAATATCCAAGAAGGAAGCCATCACCGAGTCAGTCCAATGAGGGGCGAAAAAGGAAGATGTATCCCACGCCGGATTCCAAAGTCCCGTAGCTTTCGCTTTGTCGGAAGAGGGAGTGGGGGTACTCAAGCGCTTATTTTGGTCGGCGAAGGCTTCATCCAGCATTACCGTGGTTGATTCCTCAAGGAGAATTGCGGCGCTTACATTGCATGAGTGCAGTGGCGTAAACGCAACAACCTTCAGGACACAAAGAATTTCGTCTCGGGATGCTCCGGCTTCAAGGGCGGCGCGGATATGACGGCGGGTTCCGCTTTCGTTCATCTTCGTACAGACCGAATTGAGCGCCACGCATAGAAGTTCAACCGTTTTGAGGGAAAGGACACCTGAGGTCCAAGGGTTCGTCGTCATCCCGAGAGCCTGGTCCACGCCTGCTGGATCCCATTCGCGCAACTGTTCAAGGGCTTGGCTCCAAGGGCCACTTGAAGTCGATTGTTCAGTATGGATGGTGTTATTGGAATTCATCTTCGGATTGGCGTTTTGGTATTTCTCAAATAGGAAGAGGATGGGCTTCTAGTTCTCCAATTTCGTTCTCTACAATCACGACCCATTTCCCCTGCATAAATGCGATTAGTGAACGGTTGTAACAGCGTGTTTCATAAAATATTTGTGAGGCCTTAATCCATATGCCCTCAATAAAAAGAACCTGGTTCAGGTAGTTCTATCTTACCTCCAGCGCCAATAGAATTGTCGTCACTTCCGCTGTCAATGCCCGAAGCTTTTACTAGTTGAGCTATGAATGCTTCCATATCTTCTTCAGTTCCTATTGGGGGTAATTCTTTGAAACTACCTAGAATGACTTTGTTTGGGATTTGCATGAACTCACCATAAGAATTTCAAGAGGATTTTCTATGGGGTGAAACCCTTCTGCTTCCCTGCGTTTTTCGATAGAGAAGTCAAAGGCTTAATCTAGGACTAAGCCGCTTTCTTCAGCGCTTCACTCTTTGGGGCAATCACTGTCATCAGTTCGTTCCAAGACTTCACAAACGATTTTGCGCCCTCGACCTGATCGGGCAGACTTTCCAGGTCTACACCAGCTTCGACGAACTGCTCCAAAACCTTTTAGCCATGACTCCCATCCGCCGACAGGATTGGGTCGAGCTCGCGGTGATTGGCGAAGGCTTTCAAAGTTTCCTCGGGCATGGAGTTCACGGTGAAAGGAGTGGCTATTCACCCCATATCACAGCATCCGATTGCGTGGCATTGTTGTGAATCAATAAAGCTTCGATAACACACCAATCAGCAACACATATATTATGAAAACCAAATCAGCCCATCCTCATCCTCAAGTAGCCGTTACTAGCGTCCCATTGCTTGCGATGATAATCTTGATTTCAGCCGTAACCTCCACCTTGGCTCAGGACTCATCGAGCACAACAACCACAACGACAACACAGTCGACACCTACTCCAACACCAGCCGAAATTGTTCAAACGACCACTGTGACCACGATGGAGCCAGTATCGCTTTACATCAACAAGAGACATGGCGATTCACTGCATGACGGAGAGGCGATCCATGCTCGAGCCGATGGTAGAGTCTATAACAGTGATAACGATACCATTGGTCATTTGACCAATATGGAAGGAGATGACATCTCCGCCCTCCCGGTCCGTTCTGAATTTAAGATACGAAATTCGAGTGGCAGTATAATTGCTTCAACACGCCCTTCATCTGCTTATGACAGCGACAGGAAGGTCTTGTTTAGCAGTAATACTGAAATTGCACCTGCAACCTCCTCCACAACGACAACGCGTCAAACTACTGCACCTCAGTAACGCTTATCCGATCCCTCACCATGAATCATTCAATTCCTGAAGATCAGCTTCTCGAAGCGCTCAACTGGCGCTATGCAACGAAGAGCTTTGACCCTGCTCGAATCATTCCTGAAACTACTTGGAAGGCTTTGGAAGAGACTCTTGTCCTTTCACCCTCCTCCTTCGGACTTCAACCCTATCGCTTCCTTGTGATCAAAGATCCGGCAATGAGAGAGAAACTCCTTCCTCATTCCTGGGGACAACGCCAGATCGTTGATGCATCGCACCTGATCGTTTTTGCCGTCCGTACGGCCATGACCGATGTAGAGATGGATCACTACATGGACAGAATCGTTGAAGTCCGCAATGTTCCTCGCGAATCGCTCAATGGTTTCCGCAGCACAATGGGGACGTTTCTCACTAATCCGGGGAGCGAAGTTGACATCCCTCATTGGACTGCTCTCCAAGCATTTATCTCCCTTGGCAACCTGATGACTTCTGCTGCTTTGCTAGGTGTGGATACCTGCCCAATGGAAGGGTTCGTGCCTGCGGAGTATGATGCCCTCCTTGAACTCAAAGAACAGGGATTTGCTTCCGTTGTTGTTGTTGCTGCCGGCTATCGCAGTGCCGAGGATAAATATGCCTCACTTGCCAAAGTGCGGATGCCCCATTTCGAGTTGATCAAAACAATCTAAATTGACAAAGTTCTCTTTTTAGAGAACAATATTCCTTGTGATCTTGAGTTTTGCAGATGAATCCACAGAAAAAATATTCAAGGGTGAAAAGCTCACAAGGCAAGAAGCAAAAGCCCTTGGGGATTTGCGGATCAATAAAGCTCAGGAGCGGTTGCGCCTGCTGAATGCAGCCACCGAAAAACAACTCCTACTCACCCCTCCAGCTCACTACCACGCACTGAAAGGAACCAATCGTTATTCCATAGATGCAAACAACCGAAGATCCAAATGGCGGATTACCTTCTCTTGGGAGAAAGATAATCTCTCCAATGTGGAGCTGGTAAAAATCGAGGACACACACCAATGATCATCCATTCAAATGCGGCATCCGGCATCATCGAAGACACTTTGGAGGAACTCAGCATCAAGCCCGCTCAGGCTGCCAGAGATATGGGCATTCCCCGTTCACGCCTCAGCGATATATTTGCCGGTAGAAAGGGGGTTTCAGTCGATACAGCCCTACGGTTCGAGCAATATGCGAAGGTTCCCGCAGAACTCCTGATCCGGTTGCAAGCCGAGTACGACCTCAACAAGGCGCAGCGAGAGAAATTGCCCTCCATCAAGAAGATTGTACATCCAGCGGTACTGACTCTTACTACTGCGTGATTCCATCCTTTCCAAGGGATCAAACATTACCTGCTGGACAGAAAAACAACCCCTTGGTGTACCTAAAAGTGTCCCTTCCGGATAGTGAGGGAGTAGTGGGGGGATAGTGACCGGAAAGTGGTTGAGTAGTCTGATAAAAGAGTTAAAATAAGCCTCGATAACCGCAGATTTTTCGCCGAATCCCACCCCCTCCGCCATTTTGTGGTGCCCACGACATCGTTTCTAGCAGCGACATCCAGAGAATGCCTGAGTGTGAAATTGCTCACTTTTATACGCCGAAGTCGACAAGTTGATTCGACTGGTTGATTTCGTATTTTTGTGGAATAGGTTTGGACGATCTGTGTCTACCTCCCCCATTACTATCCATTCTAACCGCGTGCGCTTGGCGCGCTAATCCATATTCCAAATGACAAAGCTCTTGAAGGTCTCTCATTCTACTGCTCCAGATTCGGAGCAATCAGTCGAGATCTCCGAGCCACAGCGCAGCATCTTTTCATTTTCTATGAGTCCCTATCTCGCAAATGTTTTAACCGGAGTAAGCAACGACATGGCTATATGAGGTATGAAGCCCGGCGGCATAAGCTTCAAAAACCATTTTTATCTGATCTCGAACCCGGCGAAATTCCGCTGTGATTTCCTCATCTGTCCCCTTGGCATGCGCAGGATCATCAAAGCCCCAGTGAAAACGATTCACTTGACCCGGGAACATTGGGCAGGCTTGGTCTGCATTTCCACAAACGGTGATAATAGTATCAATTTTGCGATCTAGGAACTCGTTCATGTGCTTAGAGGTGTGATCGGAAATATCTATCCCGATTTCCTTCATGACTTCGATGGCTTTGGAGTGGACGTACCCCGCAGGGTTAGATCCAGCACTTTGTACTTCGATGAGGTCTCCAGCGGCTTCTTGAAGGATCCCTTCTGCCAAATGGCTTCGGCAAGAATTTCCGGTACAGAGAATGAGAACAACGGGTTTAGTATTCATGATTAAAAAATTGTGGTCACGTAATCTATAAGCCGACAGAGGGAAGGCCACGTTGATACCACTGTCTGCTGCCGGTGCAGATTTGGCAGACCGACAACATTACGGGCACTTCAACCAGAACTCCCACCACGGTGGCAAGTGCGGCGGGACTTGTCGTTCCGAACAAGGTGATGGCAACTGCGACAGCAAGTTCAAAAAAGTTGCTTGCACCAATCAGGGCTCCGGGAGTCGCTATATCGTGCCTGACGCCAAATTGACGCATGAGCCAGTAGGTCAGACCTGAATTGAAATACACTTGAATAATAATGGGAATGGCGAGGAGGATCACAGTTGCCCAATTCGTCAGGATATTCTCAGCCTGAAAGGCGAAGATCAGGGTGAGCGTGGCAAGCAGGGACAAGATCGCAACAGGCCGAAACTTCGGCAGGAAGGCATGATCAAACCAAGATAGGCCCTTGGCCTTGATCAAGACATTGCGGCTCAGCCAGCCCGCCACCAGCGGGATAATGATAAAGACTACTACTGAGGTAATCAGAACTTGAGCGGGAATATGGACTCCGCTTACCCCCGCCAGAAGCATGACAATGGGAGCAAAGGCAAAGACCATAATGAGGTCGTTGATGGCGACCTGCGCAAGGGTGTACGAACCATCTCCATCGGTCAGATAACTCCAGACGAAAACCATGGCGGTGCAGGGTGCAGCCGCGAGAATGATCAAACCGGCAACATAGTTCGCAGCAGTCTGCGGTTCGATCCATCCAAGAACCCGTGAAAAAAGCCACTGAATGAAAATCCAGCCGAGAAGGGTCATGCTGAGTGGCTTCACAATCCAGTTCACGAAAAGTGTGACCAACAAACCCTTCGGTTTAGCGAATACACCATTAATGCCACCAAAGTCGATTTTGAGCATCATAGGATAGATCATGAGCCAAATCAGGACGGCGATAGCGATGTTGACATGGGAGCCCGTTCCGAACTCTTCGTGACTTATTGTGAGGGTAAGATTGGGAAACATTTTCCCCAGGGCGATTCCGATTGCCATACAGACCAGTACCCAAAGAGAGAGGTACCTCTCAAAAAAATCGAGACGTTCCAATGTATTCATGCGGTTTGGTAAGAATCTATGCCTTCCTTATTGCCTATTTCCTTCGTGGTGTTTTTCGGGACTCATTTTAGCAACAAGCTAGTTTTTGTTTCATGGCGTCAGCAACCCATTCGCTCTCCCCACGCACTGCGTTCAATCGTTTGATGTCAGCACGAAAACGTTTGTCCGCTTGAGCACAGTCCTGAAGGCACTTCAGGTTGTTTTCAAGCTCCACAGTCGGCTTGGCGGGAAGGCTGTAAATGATCCATTGCCCGTGGCGCGTCGTCTCCACCATTTTCTTCTTCCGGAGATAAGCCAAATGTTGTGAGACCTTCGTCTGGGGAACTTCAAGAACATTCTGAAAGTGGCAAACGCAAAGAGGCCCTTTTGTCAGCAAGTGAATGATACGAAGACGAGTCGCATCACAGAAGCACTGGTAGATTTCAATGAG
>PLEU01000143.1 GCA_003136515.1 Spartobacteria bacterium | reverse complement strand
ACCATAAAGATTACGATGAAGGATATGTCCTTTCGGCTTCGATTTCTTATGGAATTACCGCAGCCGGGTCATTGCTGAATAAAGACAAAGTCTGACCTCATTGAGCGAGTCCTGCAGCCGCTCGATTTACTCGCTCGTGGGATTTGGAGAGAGTTGGTCGACTCATGTGGTGATGACACGAAAGTTCCCGGTTGAATTTTCAGAACAGCACTTTGGAACTGAACTTTCTTGTTTCCAATGCCGATACCACGCCAGGAGTCAATGGAGGACGACTCACTGGCGAAGGATTCGGAGGAGCAATCGTAGCCTTCACAGAACGTGATGCATCGGAGTCCGCTGGGTTGAAATTTTCGCAGCATATGAGTGCCGGAGCCGGCATCATCTCCTTGTTCTCCCAGGTGACATAGCCGAACGATTTTTAGAGCTGATGCAGACAACGCTTGCTGTGCTATACCATCATCCATGATCTATCTTGATCACAATGCGACCACGCCGCTCTGTCCTGAAGCTAGGGAGGCCATGCTTCCGTGGCTCACGGATCTCACAGGGAACCCCTCTAGCATCCATGCGCCGGGGCGGCGCGCTCGTGCCGCTGTAGATGATGCCCGTGATCGTATCGCCGTCCTTCTTGGAGCCAAGCCTCACGAGATTGTTTTCACATCCGGCGGAACTGAAAGTTGTAATCTTGGGATACTCGGCCTGGCTCGCCGTCATCGCACGGAAAAGAAAAGTCATCTAGTCACCGTGGCAACGGAGCATCATGCTGTTCTTCATTCAATGCGGATGCTGGCGGATCGGGAAGGTTTCCTTCTAACTGAACTCCCCGTGGATCGTCAGGGCCTGATCGATCCGAATGAGTTCGCAACCGTTCTTCGGGACGACACCCTCCAAGTCTCCGTGATGGTTGCCAATAACGAGACGGGGGTGATTCAACCTGTTGCGGAACTTGCTGCATTGTGTCGTGTGATGGGGATTCTTTTCCACACCGATTCCGTGCAATCGTTCGGTAAAATCCCCGGCCACCCTTGTGATCTTGGCGTGGATGCATTTTCCACTACGGCACATAAATACTACGGTCCGCATGGAGCGGGATTTCTCTGGATCCGTTCCGGCGTCTCAGTTGAAGCAATCCTGCAGGGAGGATTTCATGAAAATGAACGCCGCCCAGGTACAGAAAATGTGGCCGCCATCGCTGGGATGGCCGTGGCTGCAGAACTAGCATCCAGAGAAGCTATCCTTGGAGAAGAGTCTAGGCGTCAGGCAGTTATGTGCGAACAGCTCTGGTGCGGAATCGCTTCCGTCCAGCCGAGTGCAGTCCGCAACGCTTCAGGCGCCCCGGTTTTGGCCAATACACTCAGTGTCAGTTTTCCCGGCTGCGATGGGGAGACTCTCCTGATGGCTCTCGATTTGGAGGGGATTTCCGCCTCCAGTGGATCTGCCTGCATGGTTGGTTCGATTAATACATCGCATGTACTTATGGCTATGGGTGTTACAGAACAAAATGCGCGAGCTACCATTCGATTTTCCTTGGGGCGTCACACACGTGAAGAGGAAATTGATGCAACTATAGAAGCTCTGCAGCGGGTTCTTGCGCGACAGACTCCCATGGGGAATGGTGTGAGGGCTTAGTCTACCAATCCATGACATCACTTCTCAAACAAATGAGGCTGCTTTTTTCTGGTAGGAACGGTTCTGCCTTGATGACTGCAACAAGCCCTCATGGAATNNCGTCTCCCCGATGCAGGCACAGGCTTCGTGATCCCTGGCTTGAGGAATGTGCTCGTGAATTCATCAGACCAATCGCCCCTGAACTTTGCGCCCGCATCCGTGTCGGCTGGAACACCCGGCTGAGGAGTACCGCAGGCATGGCGATCGCAGCTCATTGGTCGGTCTGGCTGAATCCTGCTTTAAAGGATATTTCCAGAGAAGAAGTCGTCAGGACACTGCTTCATGAGCTGGCCCATTTGGTGGTGAGTTATCGTCATCCACGCCGAAGACTGGCTCCGCACGGAAGCGAGTGGCAGATGGCATGTGCTGAACTCGGAATCGCCCATGAACCCAGCACGCACCAGTTTCCGTTCGAAACCCGCAGGATGAAGAGGAGATATCTTCTCCGATGTCCGGCATGTGGGCGCAGCCATCAGCGGGTCAGAGCGCCAAAATCGCGAGTTGCCTGCCTCGCCTGTTGTCGTCGTCATTTTGGAGGACTCTACCACGAGCAATACCGACTGGAGCTTGTGAAGATTGCTTAGTGAGAACGTAAACCACGTTTACGGAATGTCTCCGAAGTAGTGTTTGCGGAGTGTTTCTGTAAATCCAGATTCCTGTTGCTGCAAAAGAGAGCGGTTAATGCTATGCCGGAGTGTGCTGCCGATGGGAAGGGGAATGCCATATCCCTTTTTCATAAAGATCTGTCCGACTTCAGTGATCGGAAGTTCAGGGTGTGCATTATCATACCATTGCAGAGTCATCGCATCAAACACGATGGCATCGATATCGCGATGAACCAATGCCGTCACTGCATCTGGAAGATTAGCGTAGAGAGTCATGTTCAAGTTTTCATTCTGACAATATTCCTGAGCAAGGGTGCCTCCAATGGTGCCGACATGGTGGCCGGGAAGATCCTGCGGTCCGTTGATAATGCCCTGAAGCCGGTTGACAGTCATGACACTCGTCACTGATGAGGTAATGTAGGCAACCACCCCCACGCCGAAGGCTAGCCAGACACCTGCCAGTATTTTGCCAAAAGGCCCGGGAAGTCCCTTATGGTTGCTTTTTCCGGTCATGGCAATCGACATTACATGGTAAAAGGACTCCGCTAGACCGTTTGACCAGTCGCTATGAAACTCCTTGTTCCACTTTCTCTCTCCAAGTGTGAGCAGGATTGTGCAGACAAAAATAATACCGATACCGAAGCCAAAAACTTTCAGATGCCCGCTGTCACGCAGGCCTACCCAGAGCTTTCTCCACGAGGCCTCACGCTTCTCGTCGACCATGACTTGCATTCCTCCCTGGAGGTAGGGTTGTGAAAAATCGACTTTTTGAAGCCGTTCGCCTGTGATGGAAATATTACCCAGTGCCACATCGACCTTTTTTTGTGCCGTCGCATCGATCAGATCGGAAACTTTGCTGTAGGGCACATAATCGAATGAAAGGTTGAGATTGGCGGCGATTTGCTTCCAGAGATCGATACAGAATCCCGTGTAATCGCCTTGATCCTGATAGGCAAAAGGTTGGTTGATATAGACGCCTACCATTATTTTTTTTGCCGGTTCACCTGAGGGATTTGCCAGAACATCCGGCTGAGGCAAGGGAGCGTCAGCTGCTCGCGAGAAGCACACCGACGCAAAAATTCCGGTTAGGATTAGCAGGGTGGGGCGAATAGATCGTACGAAGCTATGCATTGGCGGCTTGAATGCAGTAAAACTGCTTCTTTTGGGTTCCCTTAGCCTTAAGGCCAAAGGCGAGAGCTGCTCAAAGCAAAAAATCAGATTCGGCACAGGAACAAAACTTTTCCTTTCTCGTCTTTCCTGTTGAATCAAACGAGCTATCCCTGTTGCTGTAAGAATTCCCCCCGCCTTCCCATGACCGAGAACATTGAAACTCATCTTCACGAAAATCGGATATTTAAACCCCCGGCTGAATTCTCGAAAAGGGCCCGTATTGGAACCATGGCAGCGTATCGGAAGCTTCATGCCGAGTCAGTCAGCAAACCCGAGAAGTTCTGGGCTGGGGAAGCAGGAGAGCTGAAATGGCAGAAAAAATGGAGGAAGGTTCTGGAATGGAAGCCTCCTTACGCAAAGTGGTTTGTGGGCGGTAAGNNCAGAACTGCCTCGATAAGCATCTTGACACCCCTCGTGCCAACAAGGCCGCGCTGATTTGGGAGGGTGAACCAGGTGAGAAGAGGGTTCTTACTTATAGGCAGCTTCACCGTGAAGTCTGCAAATTTTCCAACGTATTAAAGCGCAACGGAGTGAAGAAAGGTGATCGCGTCCTGATCTATATGCCGCTCATTCCGGAGGCGGTGGTTGCTATGCTGGGCTCCGCACGGATCGGTGCTATTCATTGCGTGGTCTTTGGAGGCTTCAGCGCGGAGAGCATCAAGGANNGTGACACTCAAGCAAAATGTCGATCATGCGCTCAAAGGAAATGAAACTGTGCGCCGCGTGATCGTTTTCAAGCGTGCAAACTTTGACATCCATATCGAGCAGGGTCGCGATGTCTGGTGGCACCGTGA
>PLEU01000116.1 GCA_003136515.1 Spartobacteria bacterium | reverse complement strand
ATTCGTAATCTTGCTCTGGTCGAGGAACTCTCGTGGGATCTTCCCGCAGGATTCTCCGCGATCACGGGAGAGACAGGTGCCGGAAAATCGATTATCATCGGGGCACTCAAGTTTCTCTTGGGTGAGCGGGCTGAACGAGGAGTTGTCCGCTCTGGAGCCAATTCGGCTGGTATCGAGGCAGTATTTGACCTTGATGATCCGCGTGAAATTGACTCTCTTCTGGAAGCTCACGGACTTGATCCCTGTTTGGAAGGAGAGCTGCTCCTGAAGCGTTCTATCGCCGCGGAGGGAAGTGGGAGGCAATTCATCAATGGCAGTGCGTGCAATCTCGCGGTTTTGAAGGAACTCGGCACCCTACTCGTCGATCTGCATGGCCCGCATGATCATCAATCTCTCTTCTCAAGAAGGGAGCAGACATTACTACTAGATCGTTTCTCAGATGCCCTTCCTCTTCGCGAGAGCTATCTCGTATGTCGCAGAGCCCTCATTGCAGCAAGCCGGGAGCTTGAGGCTCTGGAAGCCACAAGTGGAGGCGGCACTCGCATTGTGCAGTTACAGGAGGAGGTTGATGAGATTACCTCTGCCAACCTAGTTGAGGGTGAAGAAGAAACCCTCGGCAACCGCTACAAGGCTGCTTCCAATAGCCGTCGACTGATCGAACTTTCCGCTGCTGCTACAGGCCGACTGGAGGATGAAGAAAGGGGTGCCGAAGCTGCTCTTTCTGAGTCTGCCCGCCTTCTCCGCGATCTGGCACGGATGGATCAGAGGGCAGCTGTCTATCAGGAGCATCTGGAGACCATCGCCCATGACCTCGCAGTCCTTCTCCGTGAACTCCGTGACTATGGCGAGGAGATTGAAGTTGACGCGGGAGAGCTTCTGGCGCTGGAAGAAAGGATGAATCTACTCGGTACTCTGCGGCGCAAATATGGACCGACAATAGCGGAAGTGATAGTCCGAGGTGAAGAGTCGGCCAAGGAACTTGAACGACTCTCATCGCTCACAGAGCTGAAAGACATTGCTCAGAAGCAAGTCGAGTCCACCTCAAGGGAGCTTGCCCTAGTTGCTGCTGACCTTGGAAAGAAGCGGCAGGCAGGAGCGACTCGGCTTGCCAAAACTGTCACAAAAGAGCTGGCTGATTTGGGATTCAATCAGGCAGGATTTAAAATTGAGCTAGAAATTCAAAGCGAGTTGGGTCCGGAGGGGGGCGAAGTGGCCGAATTTCTCTTTGCTCCCAATCCTGGTGAACCGATGCAGCCACTTCGGGCCATTGCCTCCAGTGGAGAAATCTCCAGAGTCATGCTGGCACTGAAGTCCTCCCTCGCCGCTCAGGACAAGATACCGTTGCTCGTCTTTGATGAAATTGACGCCAATGTCGGCGGTGAGATCGCTAGCAAAGTCGCTGCAAAAATGCGCCAACTCGGCGAGAGTCATCAGGTGCTCTGCATTACCCACCGGCCTCAAGTCGCGGCTGCAGCCTCTTCCCAGTTTATGGTAATGAAATCTGTCTCTGACGGGCGAACCGGTACTCTCCTCGATGCCGTAGATGGACCAGAACGAGTCCTTGAGATTGCTCGAATGCTCGGAGGTGTGAGTGACTCTGCGAAAGCGCATGCCTTTGCCCTTCTCGCGGGGAATGGCGTTTTGATAAAGAATTAAACTTCCTAAAATCTTTGCACCCCCCTGTTTCAAGCTGCCAGCCCCAAGGCGATAAGCTAACTGGTGCCAAAATAATATCATTGCTGGGGATAATGTTCCTCTTGCTCGTTAGCCTCTTACAGGCTTTTGGAGGCTTTTGGAGGCTGGAAACTGGAGTTGTGCATGGAGTTCGTGCTCTTGCACCCGGTTTGTTGCCTGAGCCACCCTCAGTCCTGTTGGTGAGCCTGCAATCAACTCCCCAGGGATTTGCGACCATGGATGCAGCCATGTTGCTCAGAGCACTTGGGGAACTACATCCCCGGTGTGTTACTGTGTACGGAACGATCACGCCTGAAGAGGGAGCCATTTCTTTTCTTCCAGGCATTCTCAGCAGATTGGCAGAAGAGGACATTCAGGTAATCATTCCACGCTCAACAGCATCGAAGGATGGATCGGAAGGCTTTGAATCTGTACCCCTCACCCGCTACTCTCTGACTCATTTGGTAACAGACTGGCCCCTTAGAGCAGGTCAGGCAGTCCCTGGGAAGGGGTACGCTTTCCTGCCCGAGAATTCTAGTGCAGATGCTGACCTGCCTCTCTTGGCCTCCGTAGCAGATGGTTCGACTATCGGTTCTCTCTGGTGGTGGTCACTCCCAAATGAACTCCGAAGGAATATCTTCCTGCTTTCTGGCAGTATCCTTTTGATGGGTAATAACACGCCACTTCATCTGAATCCCAACGGGGGAATCTCTTTGAACTCTTCGGAAAGTGTGAAAGAAATCCCGTTGGATGATTTCCTCCTGCAAATCGAACAGCGTGAACAGGGAACTATAAGTCCCTCGTTTGATTCACTCTGGGTTAACAGCACCGTGGTCGTAGCTAGCCATGATGATCTGCCTCGTGTTTCAGCATTTGCAGCTTTGCTGAAAGAGACCTCCTTTCGCCATTTCAGCGTTTGGCTCCAACTCATCATGATACCTGGATGGTGTATTATATTTCTACTATTGCTGAATTGTCGTATTCACTTCCCGAGCATTCCTATCTGGCTTCTCCCGATAGTGATTATAATCACCCTGCTCTTAGTCGCTCTTCTGATGCTTCACATTGGAATCATCGTTCCTTTATTTCCGGGTCTGATGATCGCCCTACTTCTCTTGATCAACTGAGAACGCTCAAAGTTGCTCGAGCCTCCTGGCATCTCATCTGAGAGGGAGGACTTTTTTGCGGCTCAAAATCAGCCGATCGTTGAATCTGGAGATTTGAGGTTATTCCCAAGCAAGAGATTTTTCTCAAGATTATTAAACAAATCACAAGGGGTTAGTTATTTTACCTCTGTTGGAGGAACCCGATTACCAAAATAAGAACTAGGGGTTGTGATATTTTGAGAACTCGCTGGAGCAGAACCGGTCTGAGAATCAGTCTGGAGCGCAGGTTGAGGCACGCTTGTCCTCAAAGTTTCAGCGCTATAGAGTGCCTGAATCTCTTGGGGAGAAAGGGCCCTGTTGTAAATCGAGGCTTCATTAATGATCCCCTGATAATGGACTTCTTCGGGAACAGTTCTTTCTCCAATGGCAAACGGGGTATCTGTCTTCGGCGAGAAAGTTCCAAGGGGCTGGGACGCAACAATCTTTCCGTTGTAGTAAATTGAGCCCACGCCGGATGATTTATCGTAAGTAAGCGTGACCATTTGCGGGATGGCTGCCTGAATTATACCATTAGGAGATGCAATCAGGTGAAACTGACCTGATGTGTCAGAGATATTTGCATATAGCGATCCTGGACCGCCTACACCTCTTGCAGATCCCGAAACCCAAAAATGAGTTCCTTGAGGCCATTCGATGAGTGGATTGCCAATCGTGGGTGAGATAGGTTGAATCCAGAATGAGAAAGTGAATCCTGCTCCAGCGCCGACATTCAAAGCGGGTGACGCTGGAATATTTAGCCCGCCAACGCTCCCGTCGAAATAGAATCCCTTCCCTTGTTTGTTGATTTCATAAGTTACCCCGCTCGGAACAGAGGCATTATTGGTTCCGATAGCATCCTTCCCATTGTCATCTCCCTTCCATAAGCCAACCAGACCCGATGAGGATTTACGTGCGCTTTCTCGGTGAGAAATCCTGATTTGGCGGATCAGTTTTACCGGAACATCCGATTTTCCAAAGGTGGTTTGCAGTTGGATATCAGGCACTGCGAACGTCAGATCCAGTTCATCTCCGTTGGTTGCGCTCACATGAACCGTGTCACTGTTGGGGACAGTAGAGAACTTGATTGATGTAATACTAGCAACCGGAAGATTCAGGTCACCCAAGGAAGCAGAATGAAATTTAAGATGCTCATCCAAACTCTTGCCAAGAATTATGGAGCCGTCACGAAGCTCCAAAATAAAATTGTTGCCAGCATTTTCTTTCGAAGGTGATGAAGACGGAATCAACTCATTTAAGGCTGAAGAAGGCTTGACCTCCTTGATGCCAATCGCATCCAAAAGGATGGATGCATCACCCTGCACGGGTATGTTTGTAAATGTGAGTGTATGACTCCCTTCTCCAAGAGAAATTGGGGTAGTCTCGTAGGGATACCAATTCTGATCAGCTGGTGTGAAGGAGCCAACGTTGGTTCCATCCACAAATACGGTCACTGTCTGATTCTGGGTATTGTCGGTATAAACCCCAAGCGTGCAGCGCTGAGAGGCGGTGAAGGTGAAAGAATAGTTCCCAGCCGGAACATTAGACATGGTCTGGGAGATAGCGGCCCCATTTCCATTGATGCCTTGAAGGCAGACATATTGGGAACCGTTTGTGGTGCCTATCTGTTGATACTGATTGAGGCCACACCCGTTTAATCCAATCGCCGCGCTGTTGATAAACGTCCATCCGGCATTGCTAGGGCCCGTGACGAATCTCATGAAGGTTGGCCCTCCTGTGATGGCGGGTGTTTCAAAGCTTGGATTCTGGATTAGGTCACTCAAGGACTTTGCTCGGTTCTCTGCGGAGTGTTGCTCTGGTGTAGTGAATTTTATGTCACGGATCATGGCAACGGGCACTTCAGATTCTCCAAAGCCGGTTTTTACATGGAGGGTCGGATCCACGAACTGCACATCCAACTCATCTCCATTGGTTGCAATTAAATGCACGATAGTGCTGTTGGAGTCTGCAGAGAACTTAAGAGAATTAATGGAAGCGACAGGAAGCTTGAGGTCACCAAGTGATGCGGAGTGAAATCTAAGTGAATCATCAAGGCTAAGGCCAAGAACCTGTGATCCATCCCGCAGATTAAGGGCCAACTCAGACTGGTCATGCGTTACATTTGAGGTTGGTGCCGCTGCTTTCGCCTGAGTATCGCTACGGGCATCGGTAAGTCCAACGAGTGAGAGCAATGTGATGAGCGTTATGGCAAGAAGGGACGATCGAGGTGCAGGCCCATAGCTAGCAATCATACTGATACGCTCCCGCAGTTGACCTTTATCCTCAAGAATACCCACCATTCCAGGGGCTCCAGTTGACGTGTTGAACTCCTCCAAAAGTCTCAGGATTGTATGCCCGTACTCTTTATTATGACTTGGTCCCATGGCATCCAATACCATGGCGTCGCAGGCAAGTTCTCGCTCATTGCGCCAGCGGGCGAATGCAAGCCAGACGAAAGGGTTAAACCAATGTGCCGACTGTAAAAAAGCCATGATCCAATTCATCAGCAGATCACGCCGTTTCAAATGTGCCAGTTCATGAAGGAAGACGAATCGTAATTCTTGGTGTGAAAAGTTCTTTGTGAACCCTTTGGGGAGAAGCAGGCATGGATCCAGCAGTCCATGAAGTGCCGGGCTGCTTACTTCCGTCGTTTCGATGATCCGAAGTTTTCCAGCTCTGACAAGTCCTCGGGGCAGGTTCATGCTCTCACGGCATTCTTCCATCAGAGACAGAATGGACTCGTCCGTAACAGTCTCGGAGGAAAAGGAGCGTATCGCTATCCTAACCGACGCAATGAGAATATTTCCAAGCAGAACGATAGTTCCCGATAACCAAATCCAGAAAATGACTGCAGGCACCGAGGACCATGGGAAATGAGGTGATGGGAAGACTGCTGAAAATTGAAGGGCGGCTTGTGGCGCCGACTCGCTAGGGGAATGGTATGGTTCTACAACAAAGGAATTGTCTTCCTTGCTGGTACTGTGGTTGCCATGGGTTACGATGCCAGCGGGAGCTTGGAGTTTTGGTTGGCTAATCAACTCCATTGGGGTACCAGACTTGTGGAAATCCTGGGTAATGTTGGAAAAGGGAATTGGCTGAATTTTTGTGACCACGGCGGGAGAAGTGTCCGAAGATGAATTGGGAGAAACTTCTGTTACGAATTGGAGACAGAGATTTGGAAGGTTGGATAAACTGGTAACGCTGTCCAAAGAGAAAGGAACAAGCAGGCGCACCACCACCAACAACCACAAGGCACAGCGCCATCTAGGCTGCAAGTGCCTGCCCAGGGCCCATTGTACGAGTAGTACCGCCGCAGCGAGTGTTGCAGCTTGAAGAGAATTTCGTCCGAGTTCCGTGAGAAAGTGACTCATAATGAAGGAGTTCACTTTTTCTTCGGTTTGCTTGGATTGTTGTCAACCTCATCTAACAGGCTACGAAGTTCGGCCAGTTCCGATTGGGAGAGATGTTGACGTGCCACAAAATGAGCGAACATCGGCTTCAATGAGCCATCAAAAAAGCGTGTAAGAAATGACTCGCTGGCTTGGGCAATGCATTCTTTCTCCGATACCAAGGCCCGATATTCGTAGGCACGGCCCTGACTCTGATAGGCAAGAGCTTTTTTTTGAACCAGACGTGCAAGAAGTGTTCGGGCGGTGTTAGGGTGCCATACTCGCTTCCTGGCACGGAGGCACTCAATCACTTCGTTTGCCGTAATGGGATCCCGTTCCCAGACAATGCACATGATCTCCCATTCCGCCTCGCTGATTCTTGGTATTGATTTCATAAGCTCATAAAATTACTACGCTTGTAGTATCGCATAAGCAAATGGAAAAAATTAAACTTTTAAAAATAACGAGTAAACAACAGCAGATTTTTTTTAGAACCTCCTACTTCTACAACGGACTTTGTTGAGATTTATTCAATGGTTGGCTAAATAAAGGGGAGCAGCGGGAATTTCCTTCCGAGCACCAGTTCGCTGGGAGCACCAAGCCATTTTTCCAGCGCAGTAGCATAGACGGAACGGAAGTCAGTGCCAAATCTGAGATCACCATCCTGCAGATCCGTAAGGCTTGGGTAATTACCGTAGAGACCCGGTTTCACCCCTCCCCCAAGGACGAACAGCGGGGCTGCAGCCCCATGGTCGGTGCCTCCACTAGCATTTTCAGTGACTCGGCGGCCAAATTCACTGAAGGAGATCATGAGGACGCGGTCAAAATTTCCCTGTGTCTTGAGATCAGTGGCAAAGGAGGAGAGTGCACCGTTCAGGTCGGTCATTAGACGGTCATGGGTAGGGATTTGATTGGCATGTGTGTCGAAGCCGCCCTGGGAGACATAGTAGACTCGGGTTGGCAGTCCGCCTGCAATGAGTCGGCTCACTAGATTCAGGCTGTTGCCAAGCTGTGTGTGTGGATAATCGACGCTGCTTTTTGTTNNGCTAGAATCTTATCACTGCTCATCCGGGCTCCCAAGGCCGTCCGCTGGAGGAACTCGACGGTATCACCGCCATCACCCGGTGATCCGCCGATCATTCCAATCGAAGCGCCGCTATTGTCAGGAATACTTTCGTTCCCGTTATCCGGAGTGTTCATTTCTCTCATGAACATTTCGGCAGCCTTGGGGTCACTGGCCGATTCGCTCATGTAACGGAATTGCCCGGGATCAGTAAAAGCCACACCGTTGGCGTGGGGGGAGGCGAATGCCTGTGGAGTCTGACCAGCTATGGCCACCCCTATGGTGGGGTCAACTCCCTGACAGCAACTGTCAAAATAGCGTCCCAGCCATCCCTCACTCTCATTGCGATCGGCATCGCTCGCAGTCTGCCATATTTCGGTGGAGCGAAAATGAGAGCGATTGGGATTGGGATAACCAACACCTTGAATCAGTCCAAGATTTCCGGAGGTATATAAATCATGGATCCCTGTGAGGCGGGGATGGAGTCCAGCGTAATCGTTGATTTTGAGTATCTGCCCCGCGGGAAGGCCGATTTTTGGACGAGCTTTGTAATAGGCATCATCGGCGAAAGGGACGAGAGTATTGATCCCGTCATTTCCACCTGCCAACTGAAGCACCACGAGAATGGTTCCATCCTTGCCGGTGGGATACTGGCCCGGTGTGGCGGCGGCCATCGAGTCGAGCGTGAGGAAGGTCTTCTCAAGGAACAGTGGGACGGTGGAGGCCAGTGCACCGCCAAGCACAGAGGTGCGAAGAAACTGTCTTCGCGTGTGGAGGGTTTGTTCCTTAGGCGTTTTCATGGGAGGGCTTGAGTTAAGGATTGCACAATTTTCATTTAGCACAGCTGAAATTCGGGAGTCCCCATCATAATTTGCAGCAGATCGCGTACCACCATGTCCGTGTAGGGAACGGGGTGTCGAAGCAGATCATCGAAGAATTCAGAACGGTTTTTCGGGGAAAGCGGTGCATTGAAGACCCTGAATCCAAGCGGATCCACAAGCTGCACTTCTCCCCCCCTCTCGGAGAGAGGGACTATTTTGTCGAGAGGAATAGGGGTGCTTTTGTTCCCTCCCCCCAGAACATGAGCCCTGCCACTCAGCAGGTAAGCAGCCAGATTATAGCGATAAAGGAGGCTGGAGGCGCTAATCCAAGAACGCCCTCCGTCCCATCCCTTGACATTGGGTGGAGAAAATAGCAACTGCCCAAGCATGTAGAGGGAGTTTTCCAAAAGCTGGGGATCGGGGAGAGGGATTTCGAGCATCTTCGTTGTCTGGATCATCCACTGTACGGGGCTCTTGATCTGCTCGTGGATGACATTTGGAGAATAAAAGGCAGCGCTCTGAAAGATCACCCCAAGGGTTGCCCCGATGTCATACCCGTTCCTGAAAAGCAACGTGGCAACCTCATCCACAATCTGATCGCTTGGATTATCTGATACAAAGAAGACCCATAGTTTTCTCCCGATGAAACGGGCACATTGAGGTTGGGCGACGATAATGTCGATAACCTCATCGCCTGTAAGGGCTCCGATCTGTCCCAGAAATGATTTTTGTCCCGGATCAAAGTCATTCGGGGACATCTGGAAATAGCCCGTTTGCTGATTCACCCGGTATCCGGTGAAGGCCCGGGCTCCTTCTTGAACATCCTTTTCGCTGTAATGCCCCTCGCCCAGTGAGAAGAGTTCCATTACTTCACGGGCGAAATTCTCATTCGGATGGTTCTTGCGGCTGCTTTCCAGATCAAGCCATCGGATCATGGCCGGATCACGTGACATCGCCTTAAGCAGATCCGGGAAGCGTCCTAGGGCGTAATGGCGCAGGGTTTCATTCTGCTGCCACATCATGTAGGGTTCATTCACCTTCTGATTGCTGGTTGCGAAATGCCCGTGCCAGAAGAGGGTTGCCTTTTCCAAGAGGGGCGCCGAGGTATATCGCATCCTGTTCAACCACCAAAGGCGCAGATCGATCATTGATGTGCGTTCTGCATCGTTCACCTCCTTGCGGATTGCCTGTTTTTCCGCATCGGAAGCGGCCACTTTCAATCTCTGTTGAAAGGCGAAGCGGTCTCCGGGGGTCAGCAGGGGGGGGACTTCAAAGAGATCGCCATTATCGTCAGCATTCAGAAATGACTCAACCGCCGAGCTGATGCCCCGTTTCTGCCCAAGGGATTCCAAGGTGTCTATCTCGGCCGGAGTCCCCCCAAATCCAGCCCTGTTAAGAAGGTGCGCCGCTGTGTAGCGGTTCCAGTACTTTGCCGGACAGGGGGAAAGCATACTCAATATATAACACCTAATTGCTTAAAAGTCGCAGAGAAGGATGAAATGCTCCTCGCTGTGACCGATAAGGACTTTTAGAGTTACTCGGTATGCGTTTTACGAATCTGACACGGGGTGCAGGAATCGGAGCCAACTGTTACCGCCTCGATCTTGAAGAAGACTCAGTGGTGTTGGATTGTGGGATGCATCCGGAGCAGGTCGGACAGGATTCCACGCCAATGCTGGAGGATATCGAGCCGGGGAGTATTCGTTCCACTATTCTGACCCATGCCCATCAGGATCATTTGGGGTGTCTCCCACTCCTGCAAAGCAGTCAGCCAGAGATGCCGGTTCTGATGACAGCAGCCACGGCACGGATCGCCGATGTGATGCTCCATAATTCCGTAAATGTGATGATGCGCCAACAGGAGCAGTTGGGACTCTCTAATCTGCAACTTTTCACCCATCGTAGCATTGAACTCGCATCCCGCTCTTGGCGCACATGCCCGCTGGAGCGTCCCCACACCCTTGACGGAGAACGCAGCCCCCTGAATGTTTCCTGCCCCACTGTGACCTTCCATGATGCCGGGCATATACTGGGGTCAGCCGGGGTGATGATTCGGGCGAAAGGCAGGAAATTTTTCTACACCGGGGATGTCAATTTTGAGGATCAGACGATCCAAACCGGTGCGCAATTTCCCGAAGAGGAGGTTGATGTACTCCTGATGGAAACCACCAGGGGAGATGCTCCGATGCCAGCTGGTTTTACACGCCCTCAGGAAGAAGTGCGATTTGCCGCCGCTGTCGCCGCAGCACTGGAGAAGGGTGCAAGTATCACCCTCCCAGTCTTTGCTTTGGGCAAGACTCAGGAGGTTATGGCCCTTCTCTGGAAGATGCAGAGGGAAAGAATCATCCCCCCTACCCCGGTCTATGTCGGTGGTCTGAGCAGCAAAATTACGGCTATCTATGACACAATGGCTGGTCAGGTTCCCCGTAATCTTCCGCAGCTCAGATTGATGGACGCAGTTGCACCCTATATCGCCGGAGGTCAAGAGATCCAGACCCTCAATCCACGTAAAAGAGCCATCTATGCCCTCTCCAGCGGGATGATGACCGAGCATACCCTCTCCAACATCTTTGCGCGGAAGGTGCTTCCTGATCCCAGCCAGTATCTTTTCTTTGTGGGATATTCCGATCCAAACTCCCCTGCAGGTGCCGTGCGTCGGGCCCAGCCCGGAAGTGACATTCAACTTGCTGAAAAAACCGCACCCGTGTCATTCCGATGTCATCGGGAGGAATTCACCTTCAGCGCCCACTCTCGGCGCGAGGAATTGCTTGCCTATGCCATCAAAGTGAAGCCCAAAACCATCCTGCTTGTCCACGGCGATGATCCTGCGATCGAATGGTTCGGCAAAGAACTCTACGCCGCCCTTCCAGGCACAAAAATTCTCTCCCCTCCGCCGGGTGTACCGATCGAACTATAATCCCACCATGCATTGGTTTTCCACATCCCAGACCTTAAGTTTCAAACAACGGGCGATTTCCGATAGGTGAAGGGAGGTGAGTTTTGGATTCCCAAGTTCGGGCAACGAGGCAAAGGCTTCAGGCAGCCGGTAAAACGGGATGAGCGCATTCAGATGATGAATGTGGTGATATCCTATATTTGCAGTAAACCAGCTCATCAGTGGTCCGGTCTGCATGTAGCTGGACGATTCCAATGCGGCCTTTTCATAGGTCCAGCCGGATTTGTCATGGAAAGAGACGGTGGAAAAATTGTGCTGTGCATAGAAAAGATAAGATCCCAAACCGCCGGAAATCATAAAGGGAATCGTCTGGGCTAGGATGACTCCGCGCCAACCGAAACCCAGAAAAAGGGCAATCCCGATAGCAATATGTAGGAGGAAGGAGAGGAGGCAGTCCCAGTGAGCCCTTGGCTTATCGAATAGCGGGTAAAGGCACATTCCGTAGAGAAATATGAAAACATACCCGAAGAAGATCGTCAGAGGATGACGCATGAAAAGATAGAGTGCTTTCTCGGCGCGGGAGGAACTCAAAAAACGATCCTTAGTCATGACCGGAAACGATCCGATATTCGATCCCCTAAGCTTTGAATTATGATGATGGTGGTGGTTATGGGAGCTGGTCCAGATACTCGTGGGACTCAGGCACAGCAGTCCGATAAGTTTCATCAACTTGGTAGCAGCCCGGGACTTTGGAAGAATGGCTCTGTGCTGATGGTCGTGGTAGATGACGAAAAGTCGCAGTGCCAGCAAGCCTGAAGTGAAGCTGCATGCAATGCTAATCAATGAACCTATTGATTCGGAGTGGAGAATGAGTTGGAGACTCACAGATAAACTGGTCCCCAAAAGGGCGAGTGTGGATAAAATAGCCCACCAACTCCGGAGCGTGTGATCCCTAGCGTACGGCTTGGTGGCAAGGATCAGATGCCTCCCGGTGCGATGTGTAATCAAGCAGGGAACCTCGCATCAGGCAGAGGCTTTGTCTAACGGCGTTTATGCAAGGCTCAAGCCCCGTAGCTCTTGGTGAATTTCTTTTTCCCCTCTTCTTCAGATGGAGTAACTGCGGTTGTCGGCTCGGAAGCCGGAATTTCTGGCGCGGAGGAGACTTCATTTGAAACCGGCACCTCATCGTGCGGAGTCGTCAATTCATCGTTGAATTCTGATGCAATGGAAGTTCCCGACTTACCAGCAACATGTACAAACGCGAGCTGCAGTTCGGAAAGGATACTCGTGAGGATTTTATCCTCGTCGGGACTGAGATTGCCCCTGGTCTTCTCCTTAATGATCTCAAGGTGATCAATGAACATGCGAGCTGCTTCCAGATTTACTTCGGCCTTTCCGGTGGAAGGATGCGGGATTTGTCCGAGGCAGAGTGCCGCCTGCTGGGCTTGCATCATTATGAATTCAATGAACTTCTGGGCAAGTTCACCGGCGTGAGTGGAGCGTTGGATTTCGGCCATGGAAGTGGGATTGGTAAGTTTGTGTTACAGATTCAGGGTTGATGCAAAGGTGCGCTTTGGGATGTAGGAGGTCCGACAACCACTTCGACGCTCTTCCCATCCCGGAAATATTTCTGAGCAACCCTCCGGATCTCATCCAAGGTGACTTTTTCGATCTCCGCGGTGCGTCCCTTCTGATAATCATAGCCAAGTCCCATGATTTCATTTGTGGCGCTAAGAGCTCCCACGGCCGCACTGGACTGGTTGCGGATGGCCTCCGCACCTAGCAACTTGGCCTTTGCCCGGTCCAATTCAACCTGGGTCAGACCATCCGAAGCCAGCTTCGAGATTTCATCATCAAACTCATGACGGGCCAGATCAACTTTGTCAGGGCGTGTGCCTAGGTAGAAGACAAAAGCTCCTGGTGCCAGTCCCGTAGAGTTGGAGGCCCCTACAAAATAAGCCAGCCCCAGTTTCTCCCTAATTCGCACGAAGAAACGGGAGCCGAGGTCGCTAGAAGCTTCCTCGATGAGTTCAAGTGCAGGCCGGTCTGCATTGTTGATGGTTGTTCCAAGGTAGCCTTTCATGATAACGGCCTGTTGTTTCCGCATCTCGGCCTTAGCCTCGACAGATGCGGAGAGTTGTGTAGCCACAGGAGGGTTCGTCAAGGCCAGCGTCCCCGAGGGAAGTGATCCAAAATCTTTTTTCGCTAACTCAAGAGCTTCATCAGCCTTCACATCTCCAAAAATGGAGAGAACCCCATTGCGAGCAACGATGAGTTGATCACGATACTCCCTCAGCTGAAGTGGGGTCAGGGAGGCGACGCTCTCGGGAGTTCCGTTGGATCGCAGGGAATAGGGATGGTTGCCGTAGAGACGGGGTTTGATCAGATTCCGGGCCACCGTGGTGATCTGATCGTCATCCGCCTTTATGGAGGCAAGTTGAGAATCCTTTTCCAAAGCGACCTCCGCATCAGGGAAGGTCGCATTGGCCAGCACATCTGCAAGGATCTTCATACCAAGAGGAAGATCATCCTTCATGACCGAGACCGAGACGGAAACCGTATTGTTCCCAGTGTCGGCGCCGATGGATCCACCCACACTCTCGATGGATTCTGCAATCTGCTGTGCTGTGCGCGTCTTGGTACCCTTTATAATGGTGCTGGAGAGAAGGCGCGAAATGCCATTGTTTTTGGCGGTCTCGCTAAGGAGTCCTCCACGGAAAACCGCAGATATGGAAACCAGCGGCAAACGGTGATCCTCTCCGATCAAGACGCGGAGGCCATTGGAAAGTTCGGATTTATTTACCGTGGAATCGACAGCTTTGGAGGCGGGAGCCGCCGTTGAAGAAGTATCGACCGGCAACGGGTCCAGGGATGTTACCGTAAGGCTCTCCGGCTTAAGATATTCAGCCGCAACGCGACGAACGTCGGCAGCAGTCACTTTCTCTATAGCTTCTAGATAGCGTTTCCCGTATTCGGGATTTCCTGTCATGAGCCAGCCGTTTCCATAATCGGATGCCCGGCCACGTGTGGTGCTGAGTCCGTTGAAGTGATCAGCAAGCATCCCTTTTTTGACCTTTGGAAGCTGGGCATCAGTAACACCATCTTTGGCCACCTTGTCTATCTGGAGAAGAATCTCCTTTTCTGCAGCGTCTCGTTTAGAAGGGTCGGCGATGGCACCTACAAAAATGAGTCCCTCTGTCGGACTGAGCGTGTAAAGGCCGGCACCTATTTGATGAGCGAGATTTTTCTTCTCCCGAACCTCGGTGTTGAGAATTGAACTGGTACCTGCTCCCAGCACGGCAGAAAGAACATCGACTGCAGGTGCATCGGGACTTGTGGCCCCGGGAGCACGCCAGGCGATATTGATACGACTCAGGTCAGTTGGAAAAACATCATGCCCTTCCTGCCTGCCCAGTTGGGGTGGCTCCTGCTCCACGGGAACCGGCTCCAGGGCCACACGGGGATATTTCTCAAAATAGTCAGCCAACTGATCCCTTATTTCTTCTGCATTCACATCCCCGACAACGACAAAGCAGATATTNNAACGTTTCTTGTAATATTCGAGCACATCCTCGCGACTTAGTTTGTTGTAGATATCAAGGTGTCCAATGACCGGCTCCCTGAATGGACTACGATGATATACCGTGCTGAAAAGCAAGAGAGAGGCCGTCCGATCAGGATTGTCATATCCCATGGCAAATTCACGGCGGATAACTTCCTGTTCTTTCGTATATTCCTCGGGTGGAAGCGTGGCATTCATCATCGCATCCGAAAGAATATCGACTGCCTGGGAGACCCCTTTAGCAGGCACATCGATCCAGAAAACCGTTCGGTCGTAAGATGTATACGCATTGATATAGCCGCCCTGATCCTGCACCTGACTTGCGATCACGCCGGGAGCACGGGAGGTAGTTCCTTTGAAGAGCATATGCTCCAAAATATGTGAGAGACCGGCGCCTAGGAGCTTCCCTTCGTGAATGGACCCAGTATTGCACCAAGCCTGCACGCTGGCCACGGGAGCACTGTGGTTTTCCTCAACGATCAAGGTCAATCCGTCTGGAAAGGTGAAAAGTTGTGGCTTATCGGATGTCTCGTTGCCGACTGGAAGGGCCGTATCCTTGTCCTGGGATTTGGATCCATCCACAGATGCTGCTTTGCCAGTAACTATCTGATCAGGGTTTTTCGGAGCAGAAGTCAGAGGCTGGGAGAGTAGGGCGGTGGAGAGTGTCATCAAGATAAGTCGGTTCATGAAATAATCAGTGGGGGGGGCGTCTCGGACTTGTCAGAGGTGTCCGTAGTTGCAGGTGGCGGTAGAAATGGGACTACGAAAGCGTCATGAAAATTAAACCCTTCGTTAAAGCCTTCCAGAGTATCCTCCTCGGTTCGTCCAAAGGCTCCAGCTTCTACAAGATTGAAGACCATCAGGCCGATGTCCTGGCAGGATTGAATCCCCCAATAACCGAGCACCGTTGGAGCCATGGGGCCAAATTCTTTCAGTGCAAGCCGACGGAATCCTTCTAGGAGTTCGGTCGGGGTGACATGTTGCGAGACGGGTTGTTGCTTGGCCTTGGATCTTTTTTTATTGGTCGCCTCCAGCGACTCGCGGAGGAATTGGTACCCTTCGGAACGGAATTTCTCATCCCTAGCTACAGCTATCGTCACCGCCTCGTTGAATTCTGTGAGTTTCACGCCGTTTGTCAGATGATGGTGCTTGCGGGAAGGGAGGCATCCGGGAGAATTTGAATCGTCCGAAAACGCGATATTCCAACATCTCCAAGCTGGTGAGAAAGAAAGAATGTCATAACAACCTGTTCACGCAGGGCGAGTAAGAACATCCCTTAATAATAGAGAGCCGTAGCCATCATGCAAGTATCCCAGGGGATAAAATGAAAAAGGAAGCCTTACCACCCACGTTGCTCTACGGCATCAATCGCCCGGCCTATGGGTCCTTTTCTCTCCGAAGAATCGGGAGTGGCAAGCAGAACGTCAAAGAGGCCGCTTCGGATCGGAAGCCTCGCCGCTTCATACCAGTCCAAATAGGAGGATATGGAATGCGAGCGGTTTAATGTTGCCTGGCGCAGGGAAGAAAGTTCCCTTTCTTGGTCGGCAATTTTTTTTGTAGAGAAGTGCTTTATCTTGGAACAGAGCTTAATCGTATCATCTATCAGCGGGAGCGTGAGAGGATTGGCCTCCAGATGTAAGGCAGCAAGACGGTCGGAAAGCTGTTGAATAATGAATTCTGAGCCCTTTGCTTTTTTTAGCAGTGCCAAGGAATGATCCGTAGTCGGGATGTCCNNTCCTGAATCAGGGCGTCGTACCTAGTCATTGTCTCATCGACGCCGAGAAGTTCCGTAGCGCTGGCACCCCGTCCTGACATTCCCGCCATGTTGAGCAACCAGCGACGCTCGACGGTTTGCATGGGCCAGTCTGTCGGCCAACTTTCAATCTTCTGCGGAGGAGAATGAGCATCAAAATGACCGATCCACTTCCGAAAGGATTCACCTCCTCCTTTGCCTTGCAATCCCGCGTTCAGGAGTGCGGCCGACATAGCATCATAGACAGCCAGAACTGATTCCTGAGAGTCATCCGGCTCTTTCTCGACAAGAAGATCGGCGACTGTGGGAGGAACACCTCCTTGAAGAAAGGAGGTGGGTATGTTTGCGAACCTGGCATCGGGATTGCAGGCCCGGCCCAGGCCATGAAGGAGCCATAAGGGAAACTCGAGTATGCTGGAACCTGGTGGAGGGGCTTTTCCGGCATAGTACTCCCTGAGCAATAACGCACGAGCGAGGATCCGGCTATTTTCGGGCGTGAGTATTCTCGAACCGGGAAGATCAATCTGAATTCTGACTATATCTCCCTCCATGTCATCTAGGCTCAACTGGGGCTCAGATAGCTGATCCGTCCTACCATCATGAAGTACTACAAGAATGGGGAGAAGACTGGATGGCTGATAGCCTATCAGCGTGTAAAACCGTTTTTCAAATTTGGAAAGAGTGCGGGAAAAACGTAATTTACTCAACTGATCCGGCGCATTGAGTGCAAATCCCCCATCTGTGGAAATGGAAACGGGAGCAGCCCCGAGCTGAAGACTCCACAAAAAGAAGAGACTGAGTGCTAAAAAAAAAGAGCAACGCTTCATCACGGCAAAACCGATGGTAGAAGAACTCTGTTGGGAGGAAGCAAATACCAAAGTTCGAAACGAAGCGGGCAATTCTTATTCCTTCTTCGGAGATGCTTTTTTGGCACTCCCCTCACCTTTTGAAGGTGTGGAAGCGGGTGTGCTCGGAGAACTGGAAGCGGGCGGGGATGACGGAGTTGATGCCGTAGAATCGCTCTTGGCAGCACTCTTGTATCCCTCGCTGCGATAATCAGTGATGTAAAATCCAGAACCCTTGAAGATCAATCCGGCCCCAGCCCCAAGAAGTCGCTTCACTTTTCCCTTGCCCCAGTTTTTCATTCGGCACTTTTCTTTGGGACAAGTTTTGTAGGCCTCATCCTTCATCGACTGGAACGCCTCGAAGGTTTTCTTGCACTTGGAGCACTCGTAATCGTAGTTCGGCATGGGAGAAGAATAATCAGACTAGAGGAGTTCTGCAATCTGCACGGCGTTGAGCGCCGCACCCTTGAGCAACTGATCGCCGCAAACCCAGAAGGTCAGTGCATTGGGCAGGGCACAATCAAGGCGCAGTCGCCCCACACGGCAATCATCCTCTCCGCTCACCTCGATCGGCATCGGGTAGAGGGCAATGGAAGGATCATCGGTAAGCTGCACGCCGGGTGCCGCAATCAGTACCTCGCGTGCTTTATCCAGTGAAATCGGGCGGTCAAATTCCGCCGTCACCGCCACGGAATGAGCGCGATAGACCGGCACCCGCACGCAGGTCACAGAAGCTGTGAATCCTGGCAGATGGAGAATCCGTCGCCCTTCAAGCTGCATCTTCATCTCCTCACGAGTGTACCCATCCTCCAGGAAGGAATCGACATGCGGCAGGACATTGAAAGCAATCTGGTGAGGATAGACCTCCTTTACCACCGGATTGCCGGAGGAAATGGCTGCAACCTGATCACGCAGTTCCTCAATGGCTCGTGCCCCTGTTCCTGAGACTGCCTGATAGCTTGAGGCGATGATCCGTCTGAGACCAAAGGCCTGATGGAGAGGATGGACGGCCATCAGAGTAATGGCGGTGGTGCAGTTGGGATTGGCAATGATTCCAGAATGGCCGAGTGCATCAGCTGCATTGATCTCAGGGACGACCAGCGGCACCTTTGGGTCCATGCGGAAGGCTGAGGAATTATCGATCACCACGGCACCGGCCTTGACGGCATAAGGTGCAAATTCCTTGGAAATCCCTCCCCCGGCACTGAAAAGGGCAATATCGATCCCATCAAAGCTGTTCTCGGCAAGTGGCTCGACAGTGATTTCTTCTCCACGAAACTCAAGCGACTTACCGGCGGAGCGGGACGAGGCAAGCAGGCGTAGGGAGGCCACGGGGAAATTCCTCCTCTCAAGCACACGCAGCATTTCAATGCCAACAGCACCGGTTGCCCCGACGATGGCAAGATGCTTCGGAGTGGATACTACAGAGGGTGCGGCGCTCGGGATCATGATGAAGGGTAATAATTGCCTTTCCCGGGTGATGTCTGCAAGTTCTCCCTACACCCAAACCCTCCACATTTTTTCGCCGACAGAATGCCCTCTCCTCTCCAAATCATTGTCGATATTCCCGCACAGAGGCTAGATCTGCTTAGCAACGAAGGGGAAATCATCACCTCCTATCCTGTCTCGACCTCGCGCTTTGGACTGGGAAATGAATCAGGGAGCTTCCGGACACCGACTGGAAATTTTCGCATTGGTGAAAAAATTGGGGAGGGAGAAGCAGCATGGATGATTTTTCAGGGACGCGTACCGACAGGGAATCTTGCATTCCCGGGGGGTGAGGAAGATCTCATCCTGACCCGGATTCTCTGGCTGGAGGGGGTCGATCCAGAGAATGCAAATACGCATGAGCGCTATATTTATTTTCACGGAACCAACCAGGAGTCACTCATCGGAACTCCTGCCAGCCATGGCTGCATCCGGCTTCGAAACCTTGATATGATTGACCTCTACAACCGCGTGGAATCTGGCACAACGGTTAAAATTCGCTCCTGAAACCCTACCCCGGAATCGAATCTGAAAACGGTCGAAATGAAGGCCGGAAANNATCACAATTTTTCTTTGTCCCGACGCCTCAGAATCGTAAGTTTGCCCTAACGCAACTAGCAAAGAAAGGAGGCGAAATTTCATCATGACCATCACCAAGATCGCAGCAGTCGTCGCTTTGGCGGCAGCTACTCTTACCCTCGGCGCCTGTGCCCACAAGCCAGCACCAATGGCTGCAACAGCAGTCAAGAGCAAGTAAGGTAAAGGGGGATTGCCCGGAGTTCCGGACAATTCACAATTTTAAAAAGCCGGGCTAGTCCGATTCTTTCGGGCAGTCCGGCTTTTTATTTTTCACTTCCTGATAAGGAAGAATGCACGCTTCCGATCGGAAGGACGCACAATTCCCGGCTTACAAGCCGGTAGGATGATCGAGAAAGCTCCAAGGGAGTCCCGTCACTTTGGAGAGATGAGCGGCCAGAGCCTTCACCCCAAAGGTCTCCGTGGCATAGTGCCCGGCGTAGAAAAGATTGACCCCCAGCTCCTCTGCCGCTGTATAGCTCCAGTGGGGTCCCTCCCCCGTGACAAAGGCATCGACGCCGAGTTCCGCAGCCTTCCCTACTTCGCTTCCCGCCCCTCCCGTGACAAGGAGCACCGAGCGGATAACCTCCCCTCCACCAGGGGCAAGATGCACCACTTCGCCTACCGCTTCGGAAACCCTCGCGGCAAATTCCTCCCGAGACAACGCCCTGATTTTTCCGATCACGCCGACCGACTGCCCTTTCATGACAAAGGCAGGCTTGATGCCCGTCAGCCCAAGGGCTCTGGCAAGCAGGGCATTGTTCCCGAGTCTGGGATGCAGATCGAGAGGGAGATGGGAACTATAGAGGGCAAGATCACCTTCAAGGGCCGCCTTCAGCTTGCGATAGTGCGCTCCGGTGATGGTCTGCACTCCGTTCCAAAAAAGCCCGTGATGGACGATCAGGAGTGTCCCCTTCACTCGGCTAGCCTCACGGATCACCGCTTCGCAGGCATCAACGGCTGAGATGATC
>PLEU01000151.1 GCA_003136515.1 Spartobacteria bacterium | reverse complement strand
CGCTGCTGCTGACCTCCGGAAAGGAGCGAGCCCTTGTCACCCACGAGAGTCTCATAGCCATGCGGCTGGGCCATAATGAAGTCATGGGCATAGGCAAGACGCGCCGCTTCCTCGATCTCGGCCCTGGTGGCGTCGAGGCGGCCAAAGCGGATATTCTCGTAGATCGTGTCGTGAAAGAGAAAGTTCTCCTGGGTGACGATGCCGATCTGTTCACGGAGAGAATGGAGTGTCAAATCGCGCAGATCATTCCCATCGATGAGTACTCTTCCCTGCTGCGGGTCGTAGAACCGCAGGAGCAGTGAAAGGATTGTGCTCTTCCCCGCTCCGCTGGCTCCAACGAGGGCGACTTTCTGATCAGGCTGTATGACAAGGTTCAATCCAGTGATGGCATTGCCCTCCTCCGTAACACCCGGAATACCATAGGAAAAGCTCAGCGCCTCCAGAGCGATGTGGCCGCGGACCTTCTCCAGGGGACGGGCACCAGGGAGATCATGGATCGTCGGCTTGGTATCGAGCAGTTCCAAAATGCTGGTTGCGGCTCCCACGCAATTCTGAATCGTCACATGAATCCGGCTAAGATTCTTGATCGGATCATAAAGGAGGAAGAGTCCTCCAAGGAGTGCCAAAAAACTTCCGATGGTGAGATGCGAATAATAGACATAGAAAAGTGCCAAGGCGACACCGAAGGCTGAGACGCTTTCCATCATAGGCTGCACGATGGCCATACTCTTTTTTGCGCTCATGTTGGAGCGAAACTGCTGATCGCTCGATTTGTCAAAAAGTCGGAGTTGGAAGGCCTCGCGAGCGAAGGACTTGATGACTCGGACACCGGCAAAGGACTCTTGGAGGATCACCGCCATGACCCCCGCTTCGTTCTGCATGGCACGAGCCGCCTTGCGAACACGCCGCCCATAGATGATCACCGGTACGAGACAGAGTGGAAAAAGTACCAGCGCGAAGAGACTGAACCTCCAATCTTTGTAGAATAGGTAAGCGATGACTCCAATTGCCGCCAGCGGCTGCTTCACCAACTCTCCGACAATGCTGACCACCGACTCTTGAGCCACCATCGTGTCATTGAGGACACGGGAGAGGAGACGGCCCGACTGCGCCTTGTTGAAAAAATCAAGCGACTGGCCCATCAGATGAGCAAAGATCCGGCGGCGCATATCGCGCAACGCCTTCAGGCTGACCCAAGTGAGACAATAGACATTCGCATATGCGAGGAGTCCTCGCAAAATCATCACGATCGGGATGAGCACAATCATCCAAAGAAAGCCACTAATACCCGATCCTTGTCCCGCCCCTGATCCTTTCATCAAATCCGTTGGATTGAATTTTCCGTGAAAGGCTGTATCGGCTATCCTGTTAACCAGAGGCAATAAGCTGGCATTCGCGAGCGCAAAGCCAATACCCGCAAGCAATCCGAGGGCCAGGCGTTGCTTGTAAGGGGCGAGAAAAGGGAGAAGTTCTTTCGCGGGACGCCAGCTTTCAGGAAGAAATCTCAAAAGGGATCTCTTCTGCTGAATAGGCGTATACTGCGGTTGAGACATGGGGGGGAAACCTTATACAGGCAAATGGAGCGGAGAGAGGAAAAAAGCCTGCCCTTCCACCCCGTGCAGTCTTGTGCAATAGAGGCTCACCAAATACGGCCCGGCAAAAACCCAAAGCGCTGCACCCATTGCAAGATACGGCCCGAAAGGAATCCGACCTCCTGATCGGCCACGCGTGACCATAAGCAGGCCGAGGCCGAGCACGGCTCCAGCGATCGACCCCGCAAAGAGCGAGAAAAGAGCGCCCTTCCACCCCAGAAAGGTTCCGATAAAGGCCAAAAACTTCACGTCACCGAATCCCATAGCCTCGCGCGGCAGTATCAGATCGGTCACTTCGGCACGGATCGTTGAGACCTCACCAAGAGGCCATTCCCTCCCTTCAAACTTAATGCTCTCCTGATCAAGAATGAGTCGCCCATTTCCAAGGCGTTTCCCCGAAATCTCAATCCACTCGCACACAGCCTCCACCCGGTCACTCGTGCGATAAAAAACCTCCTCCAGTGCCAACTCTTCCTCACCAACTATTAGATAGCGCTGCTGGACAGTTCCTTCGTGCTTTGTGAGAATTTCAAAGGCGCAGGGCTCTTTGGAATGAATCCTGCGCTGACCGAAGGCCTGCTTTCCCAACTCCACCACCCCCCAAAGTAGGCAATACCCAACGGCTCCCCCCAGAAGTGAACAGAGAAATCCCTGCCACCAACAGGAGGCACCCACGAGATTTGGAAGGAGGGTGGCGCAGCACAATCCTGCGGCAGTCCCGCCGAGTGTAATCTCATCGGGAATGATGAGATGGTCGAGATCGATGAAGGTTGCGGCCACCAGCATGGAGAGAAAGATCCAAAAAACTACTGCCAGCGGCAGACCGAACCGATTCCAGGCCAAGAGATAAAGCCCCGCGCTCAGCAGCTCCACCAATGGATATCGGGTCGATATCGGCAAGGCACATCCGGAACACCGTCCACGCAGCAGCACCCAGCTGGCAAGCGGTAGATTCTCATGCCAAGGAATCATCTTTTGACAACTCGGGCAGAACGAGCGGCTGGGATTCAGCAGGGAGATGCCTCGCGGCAGGCGATGAATCACCGCATTAAGGAATGATCCGGTAATCAGACCCAGAATCGCAACGAGAAGTTGTAATGCCCAGGAACTAGGGAGCGTGAATGCCGAAAGAACCATGGGGTTAATGCCGGGTGTTGCCTAGAGTTTTGTGATAGCCCGTTTGCCTTGGCATGCTTCCGGGTTTCCTATGCCTTGGGCAGACGCTCCTCGATGATTTCGCAGAAAACATGGAGTAAAAATTTCTGCACCTCCTGGATGCGGGCGGTTTCGGTACCGGGCACAATGAGTTCAAGATCGGCAGCCCCTTTTGTGAACCCTCCCCCCTTTCCAAGGAAGGCAACGCTCTTCACATCACGCCTCCGGGCCTCTTCCAAAGCTGCAAGGATGTTGCGTGATTTGCCACTCGTAGAGAGAACCACAAGCACATCTCCCGGCTTCCCGAATGCTGAAAGTTGACGCGAAAAGACGTTCGTGAATTCGTAGTCATTTCCAATGGCTGTCATCAGCCCTGCATCGACGGTCAAGGCCATTGCCGGATAGGGACGACGATCCTCCTTGAAACGGCAGGTGAACTCGGTGGCCAGATGGGCGCTGTCACTGGCGCTACCTCCATTGCCGCAAAACATCAGCTTGTTTCCCGCAAGCAGGGCATCCCCGGCAAGAGCGGCGGCCCTTTCCAAACTATCCTGCAGGGCAGGGAGAGTCTGGAGTATTTCCTGCAGGGCGTTGAGCGAGGTCTGAAATTGACTCATCCAGCGACATTGGGCTTGCTGAAAGCGTGCGTCAAGAATGGCTAAGCGGCGGGGGTTCCAGGGGAGCAGCCCTCTATCCACTCTCCCTTACGGGGTCGAGGCGCATTGACACGCCCGCAACCACCCGCTTTGATCCTGAGCGATTCCTTTATCCTTCATGCGACCCACGTCAATTGCCCTCACTCTGGCGCTCCGCCAATTCAGGCGACTCCTGCAGACCACCTTGGGCATCGCCGCCATGGCAGTGTCATCGCTGCTGACCAGCGGGTGCTCCACACCCGAGCCTCCGCAGGTCAAGCTGGAGAAGGCCAATATCCTTCCGCTGGCCATTGATTCAAATTTTGCCTTCCGCAAAAAGACTCAGTTCCTCAATGATCCGTCCACTTATATCAAGACGGGCCAGTTGAACGAGGCCATTGACTTTGAACGTCGCTACTACATGTGGCCTGCCACGACAGCCCTCGACATGGATGCCCTCCGGGGCAATTACCTCAATTTTTTCTGGAGGAATCACGGCCCGGCTGCAGATGTCACCGTTCGGCTGGAATACCGCCAAGCCAATCTTGGCGCCTTTGTGATGGCACGCGAAAAAAGCTACACCTCCGTACGAGGCTCGCGCAAAACTCAGTTTTCCGTCATCGGGGATGACTACTTGGAGAATGGACCCGTCACCAACTGGCGAGCCCTCCTCATTGTCAATGGGAGGATAGTCGCCCTGACCCAGTCATACCTTTGGAAGTAATAGCGCGTCATGCTCCCTCAAATCGAAAAACTGCTGACCCTTCAGGATCGCGACCAGAAACTCAGAGCTGTCCTGACGGAAATTGCGGCACTCCCCGGAGAAAAGGTTGCCCGGGAACGGGAGATGAAGGCCGCCGATGACCGTCTCGATGCAGCACGAGGGCGTCAGCGCGAGCTCGAGGTCGAGCGTAAGAAGCTCGAGGTCGAAGTGAAGACCAAGCAAGACCAAATCGCGCGTTATAAAAACCAGCAGCTTGAAACCCGCAAGAATGATGAATTCACCGCACTTCGTCATGAGATTGAAATGGCAGAAAAGTTCATCATCGAACTAGAAGACAGGGAATTGCTACTGATGGAGGAGGCTGAGAACCTCAAGCCTGCTCTTCAGGCTGCCCAAATAGCCCATGACGAGGAGCAGAAGAAGGTTCGATCCCATATGGCCTCCCTAGATGCGCGTCGAGTGAATCTCGCCTCCCGTCAGACAGAATTGGAAGCGGAGCGGAGCGTTGCAACCCAAGGAATCGATGAAGATCTCCTGGATCGCTACAACCGTCTCTTCAAGAGCAAGGTGGGCGTCGCTCTCGTCACCGTGGAGCACGGGGTCTGCAGCGGTTGCCACATGCAGGTCAACATGCAAACCCATCTCGAAGTGCGTGCCGAAAAGGAAATCATTGGCTGTCCGCAGTGTGGGCGGATTCTCTACGAACCCCAGTAATTATCAGTCTGGTGCATTTAGCGCCACGTTGCGTCGCTCCTGCTCTGGGTGAGACTAGAGCATAGCTTAAACTCCTGTCTCACGGATATATGTCTTATCTCCGAACTCTGACCCTCCCTCCGCCAAAAAAAACACTGGGGGATTTTGGCTTTCGCGGGAAATCACTCTTTTAGAGCGGGAAATCATTCCTGCCCGGAACCATTGAATACACATGAATACACTCACCACCTTCCTCAAAGCAGCTGCCCTGCTAGTAATCGTAGCCGGATTCGGCCTCTCCAGCACTTCAGCCGCCGATAATGTAGCTACGTGCACAAGTTGCTGCAATGGCTCTTTCAGTTCCTGCAAAAGCTGTGCCGGCGGCAATTGCCCGACCTGCTGCAAGTAACCCTTCGCTTGGGCAGGAGGGAGCCGAAATTGGCTGCCTCTGCCGACGAATCGTGCAAGAGTGTGAACTCGATCAAGCCATGTCTGCCCCTGACAACGAACTTTCCAAACTTCTCCAGAATTGGAATCCCAATACCGAATTGGGTGGCAGCTTCAACCGTCAGGTCTGGCTTCGGATTGAAAGCAGCGAGGGCAACTCTTGGGAACGGGTCGATTTTCTTGCTCCGCTGTGCAGCTGGCTCCAAGCATTAGCCCGTCCGCGTCTGGCATTCTCTGCAGCGACTATCGCGATGCTTATCGGCATTCTTGTCGGTGGGCTTCAGGCCCGCTCCATGCAGGAAGAGCAATACTTACTTTCAGTAAATCCCTATCGGGTAAACAGAACACAAATCACCCCGCCTTAAGCTCCCGAAAATTCACACATGCAACGCGGCCTTCTTGTTCTTGCCCTTGTAGTTGGAGTCGGGCTGGTAACAGCCGTGGTATCGAAGCGTTTTTTCCAGAAGCCACCAACTCTTTGGCTCTGTAGGGAATATGGTCTCAGCCACAAGCAGATGGATGAGCTCAAGGAGCCAGAAAAGGAGTATGCCTATCGCTGCGGTCATCTCTGCGGTGAAATGTGCAAGGCCAACAGCGATCTTGAAACGCTGGCTCTTGGATCTGACAGCATCACCCCCGAATTGAGGGCTGCAGTCGTCGTGACAGACCGCATTAGAACCGAGACTCGCATAGAAATGCTGGATCATTTTTATTCTGTTGCAGATGCCCTGCCGCCAGAACGGCGTCACGATTATTTGCTCAAAGTTCTTCCGCTTGTAATCGAACCGTGCGATAGCCCATCGCGTTGATGACTGGGAACAAGGCATCGGGCCATGATGATTCCGATCTAGTGGCTATGCGACGGCTCATTGCGGGAGAAGATCTGGCTCTCAACGAGATCATGGAGCGGTGGAAAAACCGTGTTGTCAGTTATCTGATACGATTTACCGGTGATGAAGTCATCGCCGGCGATCTCGCCCAAGAGACCTTTGTCAGACTCTACCAGTCACGCCTTCGCTTTTGCCCAAAGTCAGACACGAATCGATCCTTTTCAACGTGGCTCTTTGGGATTGCAGCCAATCTCGGACGGCAACATCTCCGCTGGCATCGACGCCATCCAACGGTATCCCTGGAAGAAGCAGCGGACGTCACCATATGTGGAGACCCCGGATTCTCGGCGGAATCAAAGGAGAGGGAAATCGCCGTGAGGTCGGCCATCAGCGCTCTTCCTGACGAACTCCGAGAAGCCCTCATTCTCAGCGAATATGAGGGTCTTGCCCATGCAGAGATTGCCAGAGTCGCGGACTGTAGCGTTAAGGCCGTAGAGAGACGCCTCAGTCACGCCAGGCATCAGATCCGTTCAGGACTTCGGCGATATCTCTCAGATCCCGGGTGAATAGCGAACTAGACGGAAAATTCCAAGCATCAGTAGATAGAGAATCACAGTGACCAGAGAAGACAGCACGAGGCTTGGATAGAATCCATAGCGCTTCAGCAGCAAAGGCAGAGCCATAAAGAGGCCAAGCGAAGGAATCACAAACCAGAAGACCTGAGTAGAAAAGGTCGCGATTTTTGCCGTATCCCCCGTGTCACTGTAGATCCAGATCATGGAGATCAGTGACGTCACCGGTAATGCGGCGAGCAACGCTCCTACAAAACCGAGACGCTTCGTGGCCTCGCTGATGGCTACGACCATTAAAACTGTCAGAAGAATTTTCAATGCATAAGGCATAGCTCTAAGTTCTACCCCTTCAAGTGCAGTTCCGAAAGTTTTTCGCGTTCATGGTGAGAAAGCTCTGGGAGTTGGAATGCCGCATCGAGTCTCCGAGCGCCGCTGTATATAAAATGCTGCAAGCGCTGGTGGACGCTCTACGGCACCCAAGTCCAATTCCCACTAGAACATGTAGGAGACGTTTATTTTAACCAGACACTGCGAGATGAGCTGCTGACCCACCACATCATTGAAGACCGGCAGTTCTGCATCGGCATAGACTCGGATCGGATGGATGTCGAACTGAATTCCAGGTGAGAGGAGGATGCGCTGGTAGCCGGAGTCCTGAGGCGAAGCTGCGGGGCCAGTATCTGAGGCCCGATTCGAAACAAGGATCTGACCAAGTGGTTGGATTTGTACCCGACCACTCCGGAGACCGTTATAGTAGACACCTGCCGCGGAATCAACCTCCACACCAGGATTGTAGCCGCCTTGAGTCATTACAGGGAGATCGAAGATGGACTGGGCAAACCAGTTCCAATTTCTATCCTGGGTAAAGGAATGATGCGTGTAGAAGCCGAGTAGGATGTCTGTGCTTCCCGTACCAATCTGGGTGTCCCGATCTACCAGCGCATTGCGTCCCTCTCCCCAGTAGCCGGTCGGAAGCTTCAGGCCAAATTGCAGTCCGCTAGACATATCGGTTGCAAATCCCGTGTAGTAACCCATCACCCGCATATCTCCCAGAGTGTACCAATCCAATGTGCTCGTGGGAGAATTTCCACTCACGCTTTGTCCGTAGTAGAGACGGTTTGCCGTGGGGATCTGCAATTCCACACCCCATTTGTTGTTGAAGAAATACTGCGCTCCATAAGTCAGCCAAGATGTCTGGATGAGTCGGTCGGCATTGTTTTCTGCTGCCGAGGGTCCCATGTTGTGCCAGTTCTGGCTTTGGCAGGAGAAGTTGTATTCCGTATAGACCATTCCGCCAGGTCCGCTTGGGAGATTCCAAAGAGTACCCACGTCGAAGACGCCACAGCCGCAGGCACAGGCGTGCGTTGAGCGGGTGGAAATCAGAAGCGTGATGGCAAAAATGGTGAGAAATACAAAACGAAGGCCTGCACAAAATTGCGTGGCAAGCCGGGAAAGAATCGGTTTCATAAAAGTTGGTTGAGTATAGATTGTGTTGAAAAATGCGTGATTAATGAAGGAGCGCGTCAGGATGAGCATATGGGAGCTCAGAGACTGATCGACTCAACGCAGGAGCCAGATCACGCGNNTCTCTGGGAACGGGCACAGGCGGGGCCTCCGAGCGCTCCGGCATCAGAATAGGAGGGGTCACTCCGTAAGCTCCTGTGCGACAGTTTGGAAGCGGAACTTCATCACTTGACTGCGCAATGAAGACTTCCGCTTTCTTCTCAGTCTTGGCCGTTGCTGGGGCTTTTTCCTCTGAGGCGCGAACCTTGGCAATTTTTTTGCAAAGTGGGCAGAGATGCTCACCGTCAAAAGTCTTACCCACGGCCTCGCTCAGGGATCCCGTACGGGAAAAATCATGGAGCATGGTTGTCCAGGCCACCAACTGCAGCACCGCCAACGGGC
>PLEU01000147.1 GCA_003136515.1 Spartobacteria bacterium | reverse complement strand
GCCACCGGCTACAGCGAGGAAGCCCTCCGCAAGGAGAGCGAGGCGCTCGAATCCGTACGCAGCGGCGAGGATATGGTCAGCTTCGGAGCAGCGCTCCTGGCTGCCGAGGAAGAATATCGTCCTGGCGAAGGGAAGAAATAGGAGTACCTTAATAAGAACCCATAAAAAAACGATCATGTCACAACCCGAAATCACCGCCTATCTCAAGACCTCCTGCGGATGGAGCAAAGGAGTTCGCGCCGTCTTGGCGAAGTACTCCCTGCCCTACACCGAGAAGGATATCATCCAGAATCCGGCCTATCGCTTTGAGATGGAACAGCGAAGCGGTCAGCCACTTTCGCCTTGCGTGGAGATCAACGGCACCATCCTTCCCGACATCAGCGGCGAGGAAGTAGAGGCCTATCTGCTAGCACAGAAGTTGGTCACACCCAATGATGTGACCCCCGAGGTGCCACTGAATGCCCCCTGCTCTGACGAGCAGCACGCAGCAATGGCAGCAGGGATCAAGATGCAGTTCTAGTTGGCTTCAAAAATTCACAAATGCCGCATCCGTAAGGGTGCGGCATTTTTCATTTAGGGGAAAAAGTGGAGTCTTGCTCCTAAAATATTGATTTCCTATCAGATCGGAGTACTTGCTCAACAAGCCTTATGAAACTCCTCCCTACCCTTATTCTTACCGTGCTCGCCATAAACGGCACTTTCGCGGACACCCTCAATCATCAGGTTACTGAACAGATTAAATCCCTGACCGAGACCTTCGACAAGGTTCCAATCACCATCACGGACAAGAAGATCGTTACCAAGGCTTCATTCCGTCCTCCCATTGAAATCACCATCGTCGCAAGAACCGATTCAACCAATCTTCGACTCGGTTATGCAGCGGACCAGGTGATTTTCAATTGGGAACTGAATCCCGATGAGTTGCGTGTGGATGGCGGACCGGCAAACGGTGATCACCAATCTGGAAAAGGACGAATACCCATCAATAAAGATATCACGATCAGATGGGTCGTTACGCAGGATAGCCAGCAAATCTTTGTCGATGACGACCTGCGATTCGAACACCACGGAGATTATGCCCGTATAAACAATCCCATCAGTATCTTCACTGGAGCGGGATCTAGGGTCACTGTGACCTCCATCAAGACAAAGCCTCTCTAATCAAATCCGCTTAGTTGAGGTTTAACTCCAGTAGAAGGTGGCAATGACAAATGCAGCCTCGAGAGTTGAGTTGGCTTGGGGAAACTCCCAAGCGAGGCTTTATGTATTAGACTAACGCGGATTAACCCGGCTGATCTCCAATCCCACCAGCCTCGTCTTTGGGTTCCACCCAGCGGGCGAGCAGAATACACATCTCGTAAAGCAGCACCATCGGGCCGCCCATCAGAAGATAAGTTACGAGATCCGGCGATGGAGTGATGAAGGCGGCGAGAGTGAAAATCGTCACGATAGCAATGGAGCGAGCCTTGCGCAGTTTCGCTGCGGTGAGAAAGCCAAGCTTGACCAGTGCCAGCACGACGATTGGCATTTCAAATGCGACACCAAAGGCTATCAAAAATTGCGTGGTGAAGGAGTAATACTCCCTCACGGTCCATGTAGGAGTCCAGTGCATGGACTTGGCGTCGTTGAAGAAAAAATTTAACGTTCCGGGCAGTACCACAAAATAGGCAAAGGAGATCCCTGTCAGGAAAAGCATAAGGGCGAAGGCTCCCACTGGAAGAAGGATTTTTCGCTCGCCCGGTCTCAGGGCGGGAAAAAGAAACTGGGCGATAAAGAAAGTGATTATCGGGAAGGAAAGGACTACCCCCGAGTAAAATGCCAATGAAAGGGAGATGGTCATTGAGTCGGCCACACCGAGTGACTGAAGCGAGTTTGCACGCGCAGGATCGACGACCAACAGCGGTCGCTGGATGAAAGATGCTAGAGAACCCCGGAAAAAAAATGCCGCTACAGTGGTTATCATGAGCACAACCACAATCCGGATGATCATAAAGCGCAGATCGGCCAGGTGATCCATGAAGGGTCTTGGCTCGTCATCCTGTTCCCGGAAGGAGAAGATGGTACGCATGTTCATGGACTGAAGAGAATCTGCTATATTCCCTTATCCAAGGAGAGAATGCCAGTGAGCAATGCGGCTGGACACGTTCTCCTGAGAGGGGGCTCCGGTTGCAGTGCGGGCTGCAAGCGAGCGGGTAGGATCAAAGAGAACATCCCAATGATCGATCAGTTCGGGAGAGAGTTCCCGAATCAACTCGCCGGGAAGTTGGTTCAGAGGAATGCCTGATTTGGAAGATTCTGCAGCCAGTTTTCCGACAAGATCATGAGCCTTCCGGAACGGAACCCCCTTTCTCACTAGTTCCTCGGCGAGATCCGTGGCAAGAAGGGACGGATCGCTTGCTGCTTCCGTCACTGCAGCCTTGTCAATAATGAGCGCCTCCATCATCTCTGCCGTGACGGCCAACGCCATGCGAGCGGTATCGACCGAGTCGAAAACGGCCTCCTTATCCTCCTGAAGATCACGGTTGTAGGCCATAGGAAGCCCCTTGAGGACGGTCAGNNGGATTCTTCTTCTGCGGCATCAGGCTAGAACCCGTGGCATGACGATCGTTCAAACGGGCAAATCCGAATTCAGCAGTTGTCCAGAGCACGACATCTTCGGAGAGTCGCGAGAGATGCATCCCGAGAATGGCCAGCGTGGATAGTAGTTCACAGGCAAAATCTCTATCTCCCACCCCGTCGAGACTGTTCTGGGTTACACGGCTAAATCCTAGTTCCCCAGCAATCGCCTCACGATCAAGCACGAGCGTGGATCCGGCAAGAGCACCCGATCCCAAAGGAAGCTCATCCATACGGTCAGCCGTGTCGCTAAGGCGACCATGATCCCGGTCCAACATCTCCACATAAGCGAGTAAATGATGACCAAGCGGAACTGGTTGGGCGCGTTGAAGATGGGTGTAGCCGGGCATAATAACCCCTTCGTTGGCGGCAGCCAATCCGACAAGTGACTTCTGAAGAAGCCGTACAGCGGTCTGGAGTGCATGAATCTCGTCGCGCAGATAAAGCCTCAAGTCAGTGGCCACCTGATCATTGCGACTGCGCGCGGTGTGTAGCTTGGCCCCGGCATCACCAATGCGTTTAGTCAGCTCCCTCTCGATATTCATGTGGATATCTTCCAAATCGACGGAGAACTGAAATTTTCCCGTCGCAATTTCGACGCCGATAGCGGTTAGTCCGACCTCAATCGCCGAAAATTCTTCCTGCGTCAGAAGACCGGCATTCTTCAACGCTCTGGCATGGGCAATACTTCCCTTGATGTCATGTCGAAAAAGTCTCCAATCGAAGGAAACAGACTCTCCGTAATCCCTTAGCAGGGTGGACATCGATTCTTCAAAACGGCCGTGACGCATCCTTTCCTTCTATCGGTTTTTGATGTACACGGAAGCAAGAATGCCATTACACCCAAGAAGAAACAAAAAATGTCAGAGGACTACGGCAAAAAAGAGCTGGCTGCCGTTGCTGCATTCCTGCCCTGGCGGGGTTCGCCGGTCTTTGATCCATAGCCTCTGACGTGGGTACCATAGAACACTGCAAGAAAAAAACAATCTCTGAGTATGATTTTGAGTCTTGAGATATTGTCGTTCTGATTCTAGAAATCACGTTTCCTTCTGACCCCCAATGCAAAAAATCCTCATCATTCTGGCCGCCGTACTTTCACTTGCAGCAGCCGCAGTCGGGTATGTTAACAGAACCAACTTCCTGAATGAGAGACAGATCAAAGAAAGCACCCAAGCGGAACTTGCATCCACACAGCAGACGTTAAAGAAAACCAGGGCTGATCTGAAGACGGCCGACGAGAAGATAGCCGATCTTACAGCTGAAGGTGAAAAGAAAGACCAGAACATTTCCGACCTCTCGGCCAGCCTAGATAAGGCCAAGGCCGATATCGAAAATGATCAGAAACAGATGGCCGACAAGGATGCGACCATCGCCCAGCAGAAGGATGACATGGCTGCTAAGGATGCGCGAATCCATGATCTTGAAGGCCAGCTTAACAACCCCAGCTCTCACCAAAATTCCGAAGTGGACGACCTGAAGAAGCAACTCGACGAGAAGACACTCCTGATCACGAGTCAGCAGTCCAAGTTGAAGGACTATGAATCACAGCTAGCAGACTTCAGGAAGACCGAAGCTGATCGTCGTGCCAAGATCATGCGCAAGGGGCTAGAAGGAAAGATCCTTGCAGTAAATTCAGCTTGGAATTTCGTGGTGCTCAGCTTGGGCGACCGCAATGGCGTTGTCGAAAATGCCGAGATGCTCATCAAACGCGGAGACCAACTCATCGGAAGGGTTCGCATCACCTCTGCAGAGCCCTCCACGTCCATAGCAGATATTGTTGTTAACAGCGTGCCACAGGGGCTCAGTGTACAGCCTGGTGATACCGTCATCTACACTGGACCGGACGGGGATTCCGATTCCAAACAATGAGATGGCAAGTCATGTTTTTGATACTTGTGACAGCAGCGGCCACCGGCTGTCAAAGTGCTTCAGACACAGGAACAACCACGCCGGCAAGCTCAGCGGTGAGTGCCATTCCCTGGAATAAACCGGCTAGTTGGGAAGGAGCAGGGGCATTGGGAGGCATGTTGCAACAACAGAATGGTGGCCAGTAAGCCAACCCATCCTAGTCCTGTTTAGGGGGCTTCCATTAGGCATAGTGAAGGCAATTATTCTTCCCTTCTTCCAAGAATGGGAATCTGAGGATACATCCTATTAATGCGGATTCTTGCCGTTGATCCATCACTCAGGGGAACGGGATATGCCATCCTCGAGGAGTTAGGCACTCGCATCCGTTGTCTTGAGTATGGGGTTGTGCGCAACCCTGCTTCGCTCTCTCAAGAAGGATGCCTCATAGCCATACACGACAGACTCAAGGCATGTGTTGAGAAGTTCCTGCCTACGGCTCTTGCCATAGAAAAAGTCATTTATGTCCAGAGCTTTGCAACAGCGATTGTGCTCGGCTCAGCACGCGGGGTAGCGGTGCTAGCGGCTGCCCAAAAGGGACTCTCTATTCATGAATATGCTCCAAAGCGGGTGAAGCAGGCAGTGGTGGGTCGGGGAGCAGCCGGCAAGGATCAGGTTGCCTTTATGATCAGGGCGTTGCTGGGCCTCACCGAGACCCCTCCAAGCGATGCAGCTGATGCGATAGCGATTGGCCTGACCCACCTACGAACCATTGCTTCGCCTGTCCTTAAAGTGACTGCCACCAAACCTATACCACACAAATAAAAGTGAGTGATCTGCTCAGCAAATGGATCGGGCGTATTTCTTATGAAGAGGGACTTGCCCTTCAGGAATCAATTGTTCTCGGTAAAATTGAGGGAGACTCAAACGATCATCTTATCCTTCTGGAACATGAACCTGTCTATACAATGGGTCGGAGCAGGGATGAATCGAGCCTGCTGAAAGAGGAATATCTCCCCCATCCCGTACATCGTACCAACCGTGGAGGTCAGGCTACTTATCATGGGCCAGGCCAGTTGGTGGGATACCCGATTCTGGATCTAACACGTTACGGACGCGATTTGCATCACTATCTCCGCTTTTTGGAAGATGTTATCATTGATGTTCTCGGCCATTACAAGGTAAGAGGTACACGTCGGGAAGGACTCACGGGTGTCTGGGTGGAGGATCGCAAGATCGCCTCAATCGGGGTCGGTGTGCGCAAATGGATATCCATGCATGGGTTTGCCTTAAATATCGGCAGAGATCTTCCTGGCTTCCGCGCTATCATTCCCTGCGGGATTACCGGAGTGACTATGACCTCCCTCTCTGTTGAAGCCGGAAAAGATTTTTCCACGGAGGAAACCGCGGCGATTACCGGTGAAATCTTCCTTAACAGGCTGAAGAGCCTTCCGACGGGGAAGTTTTAATCAGCGGCCTGATTGTGAAATCTTCCATCAGTATCTTTCTGAGGCCGATGCTTCCTGTCCGAACTTTTTCCATGGCAAGATAGACAACCGGGGTAGTAAAGAGCGTAAGCACCTGAGAAAGCAGCAACCCACCCACAATGGCGACTCCCAGCGGTTGTCTCAGCTCCGAGCCAACCCCCATGCCGACAGCAATCGGAATGGAACCGAAGATCGCAGCCGCGCTCGTCATCATAATGGGACGAAACCTCACAAGGCACGCTTCATAGATTGCTTCCCTGGGGCTTCTCCCCCTCTCCCTTTGCGCCTCAATAGCAAAGTCCACCATCATGATCGNNATGATCGCGTTTTTCTTCACGATCCCCACAAGGAGGATGATGCCAATCATCGCCACGATACTGAGTTCCATTCCTGTCAGCAGGAGAGCAAGAAGCGCCCCCACCCCCGCAGTTGGAATGGTTGAGAGAATCGTCAGTGGATGAATCAGACTCTCATAAAGCATACCCAGAACGATATAAACGGCCACAATCGCAGCCAGAATCAACAATGGCTGAGAAGAAAGGCTATCTTTAAAGAGCTGCGCATTTCCTGCGGGGGTCAGTTTGATGTTATCAGGCATATGCAGATCCCGACGCGCTTGGTCAATGAGCTTTCCGGCTTGCCCAAGGGATACGCCGGGCATCAGATTAAAGGAGAAGGTAACAACGGGAAACTGTCCCTGATGATTGACCGAGAGGGGGATGTTTTCGCTCTGAAAATGGGCGATGGCGCTAAGGGGAATCATCTTTCCGGCGGTTGATTTAACATAGATCTTATTCAGATAGCTCGGGTCCGTCAGGAGGGCTGGGTTGGCCACAAGCACCACATGAAACTGGTTGATTGTGGAATACATATTGGAAACCTGACTCTGCCCAAAGGCATCGTTGAGGACGGCATCCACCTGCGAGGGTTGAATCCCCAGGCTGCCTGCCAGATTCTTGTCCACCACGACACGTACCTGAAGCCCCGAAAATTGCTGGTCATTGTTGACATCGGCCAGCTGCGGATAGCTTTGCAAAAGAGTCACCAACTTGGGGGCCCACGTCAAAAGATCCGAGAGATTATCCGATTGAAGGGCATACTGGTACTGTGCTTTCGTGGCCCGCCCTCCCATCCGAAGATCCTGTGCAGGAGTCAGGAAGAGCTTGGCACCCTTCACCCCTGCAAGTTTCGGCCTGAGACGGTTGATCACGGCATCAACATTTACTTTACGCTGAGAAAGCGGTTTTAAGGAAATGAACAGACGACCGTTATTTTCCGTACTGCCACCACCGGAACTGATCACAGAGGCGACATTATCCACTGCAGGATCATCCTGAACAATTTTCGCCAAGCGCTTCTGTTTCACCTCCATGGCGGCAAACGAGATGTCCTGCGATCCTTCGCTTATGCCTACCATCAATCCTGTATCCTGCTGGGGAAAAAATCCCTTGGGCACCACAATGTAAAGAACAATGGTCGCCACAAAGGTACCCAAGGTGAACAATAGGGTAAGCCACTTGTGATCAAGCACCCAGTCTAGCCTTTTTCGATAACTCTCAAAGACACGGGAAAAATGAGATTCTAGCCAACGGCCAAATTTCCCTTCGCCTGTATGATCCTCCCTTAACAGTAACTTGGCACAGAGCGTGGGCGTAAGCGTCAGAGAAATTACGGCCGAGACCAGAATGGAAGCACTCAGTGTCACGGAAAACTCATGAAATAGGCGTCCAATAACTCCTCCCATGAGCAAGATTGGCAGGAATACTGCCACCAGTGAGATGCTCATTGAGACGACGGTAAATCCGATCTGCTTCGCTCCCAGAAGCGCCGCCTCCAGAGGCGGCTGCCCTTTCTCGATAAAACGGACGATATTCTCGATCACGACGATCGCATCATCCACGAGAAAACCAACCGAGACCGTGAGCGCCATCAGGGAGAGATTGTCCAGACTGTAGTCGCAGAGCCACATCACCCCAAATGTTCCAGCCAGGGCAAGCGGCACCGTGATACCCGCTACAAAGGTGGGTCCCAATCGGCGCAAGAAGAGAAACATGACGAGGATCACCAGCGCGCTTGTCAGCAGTAGGGTGAACTGCACGTCATTGACAGAGGCACGTATGGTCTGGGTGCGGTCAGAAACAACGCTCAGGTGGACTCCCGGAGGAAGCCATGCCCGCAATTGGGGCAGGATTTTCTGAATTTGGTCCACGATCTCGATGACATTCGCGTCGGATTCCTTGAAGATCGGCATGATTACTGCCCTTTGGCCATTGAACCACCCTCCCTGCAATGTGTTCTCGGTCCCATTTTTCACATTGGCGATGGAGGAGAGGGTGATCGGAATGCCATTAGTCGTTTGGGCAATTACCAGCGACTGATAATCTGACGCATCCATCAGTTGGTCGTTGGCATTGATATTAAAAGAATGTCCCTCTCCCTCAATGGCCCCGAGGGGTGCAAAGTGGTTGGCATTCGTCAGAAAGGTCTGCATATCGAGCATGCTCATTCCCAAACTTGCCAACAGTGTGGGATCGACCTCAACACGCACCGCCGTTTTGGCACCTCCAAAGAGACCAACTTGGCTGACTCCCGCAACCTGACTCAAGCGCTGGGAGATAATTCCATCAGCCAGATTATAAACCTCTGAGAGGGGGGCGGTTTCAGAAGTCATCGCTAGAATCATCACAGGGGCTCCCGCAGGATTCACTTTCCTGTATGTGGCGGGGGTCGGGAGGTTAGGAGGAAGATCGTGGGCCGCCGCATTGATGGCCGCTTGCACATCACGTGCCGCACCATCAATATTGCGATTCAGATCGAACTGTACCGTGATGGCACTCCCACCCAGAGTGCTGGAAGAGGTCATTTCAATGACACCGGGAATCTGTCCGAGCCTTTTTTCCAAAGGAGCGGCGAGTGAGGTGGCCGCTGTTTCCGGATCGACTCCGGGGAGAGAGGCATTCACCAAAATAGTCGGAAAATCGACGTTAGGCAGCGGGGCGATCGGGAGTGAAAAATAGGCGGTTACGCCCAGAAGAAGGACTCCAAGGGCCAAAAGCGAGGTGCCCCTTGGCCGATGAATGAAGGGCGCTGTAATGTTCATCTCTCTCCCCTAACCTAGCTCTTGTTTCCCTAGCGGAGTGACTGCATCGATAGGAATTTCTTCCCGTCCCTCAGACCAGCGGCGAATCATCCACTGCTCCAAACGATCCATATAAAGATAAATGACTGGCGTCGTATAAAGAGTAATGAATTGGGACAGGAGGAGTCCCCCTACAATAGCGATTCCCAACGGTTTGCGCAGTTCCGATCCGGTACCGGACTGGAGAGCCAAGGGCAGGGCTCCAAGGAGTGCGGCGGCCGTCGTCATCATGATCGGACGAAATCGCAGCAGGCAGGCCTGATAAATCGCCTCCCGCGCGGAAACCTGCTGAACCTTCCTGGCATCCAAGGCGAAGTCGATCATCATGATGGCATTCTTCTTCACAATACCGATCAGTAGGATGATACCGATTAGGGCAACGAGTGAGAATTCACTATGGCAGAGGAGTAGCGCTAAGAGCGCCCCAACACCGGCACTCGGAAGGGTCGATAGAATCGTGATGGGATGGATATAACTTTCGTAGAGAACCCCCAGAACAATGTAGATCACAATGATAGCGGCTAAGATCAACAGGGGTTCACTTGCGAGAGAGGACTTAAATTCGGCGACACTTCCGAGAAACTCGGTCTGAATACTATCGGGCATCCCAATGGAACGCTGGGCTGCTTCGATCACTTTGACAGCCTCGCCTAAGGAATGCCCAGGACTCAGGTTGAAGGAAATACTCGATGATGGAAACTGCCCCTGATGCGTAATCAGCAAGGGATTCGACTTGGTCGCGACCGTGACCAGAGTATTGAGCGGAACCAACTTTCCTGTCGTGGAGCTCACATAAATCTTGTCCAAAGAATCGGGCGAATTACGGAACTTACCGGAATTCTCCATCACGATGCGGTATTGATTAAGCTGTGTGTAAATCACAGAAATCTGCCGCTGGCCAAAGGCATCGTAGAGCGTGTCATCAATGGCCTGAACCGGTACGTTCAGACGCGACGCAGCGACCCTGTCAATTGTAATATCAAGTTGAAGACCCAGATCCTGCTGATCGCTAGCCACATCCTCCAGACCCGGCTCCATCCGAAGTTTTTCTAGAAGTTTGGGCATCCACTCTCTGAGCCTAGCTGGATCCACATCCTCGAGCAAATATTGGAACTGCGTCCGACTGATACGAGTATCAATCTGAAGATCTTGGGAGGGCTGGAGATACAGACTGATTCCAGGAACTGCCAGCGCTACCCGCGAAAGGCGTTCGATGATTTCGCTTGCACCAGCCCTCTCATCACGCGGTTTCAGGACGATGTAGAGGCGTCCAGTATTTTCCGTTGGATTGACCGTTCCCGTCCCGACAAAGGCTGCCACACGCAGCACATCGGGGTCGGTTGCAAGAACCGCAGAGAGTTCTTTTTGACGATTCAGCATCTCCTTGAAAGAGATGTCCTGTGAGGCATCAGTCACCCCGATAATCATGCCGGTATCCTGAATTGGAAGCAGTCCCTTGGGAATAAGCACAAAGAGAATCGCCGTCGCCACAAGCGTGCCGATCGCCACAAAAAGAGTTGATCGTTGGTGACGCAGCACCCAGAGGAGCGAACGATCATACGCCCCGAGCAGGCGCTGAAAGAACCCTTCTAAGGAACGCTGCAGGGATGTTTCCATACCCTCCCTTTCGGAACGAAGCATCTTCGCGCACATCATCGGGGTCAGTGTTAGGGAAACAATCGCCGATACCACCACGGCACAGCTTAGGGTGATCGCAAATTCACGGAAAAGTCGCCCGACGATTCCTGACATAAACAGTAAGGGAATGAAGACTGCTATCAGGGAAATGCTTAGCGAAACCACGGTGAAGCCGATCTGACGGGCCCCATTGAGAGCCGCTTGTAATGGAGAATCCCCCTTTTCGATATATCGCACGATATTCTCGATCATCACGATGGCATCATCGACGACGAATCCCGTGGAAATGGTCAGTGCCATCAGTGACAGGTTATCAAGACTAAACCCTGCCAAATACATGAAGCCGAAGGTACCTGCAACCGAAAGAGGCAGGGCGACACCTGCGATCACCGTGGCACTCAGCTTCCGGAGGAAAAGGAACAATACTAGCACCACAAGTATCATCGTCAGAAACAGGGTGAACTTCACATCCGCTACCGAGGCACGAATGGTCTCGGTACGATCTGCGAAGATTGATATATGCATCCCCGGAGGAAGAGAACTGGTGAGCTTCGGCAAAAGTGCCTTCACCCGATTGACGGTATCGATGATATTGGCCCCTGGCTGCCTCTGGATATCCAACAGCACGGCCTGCTGAAAAGGATGATCGCTTTTAGAAATCCAGGCTTCGATCAAGGCATTTTCAACGCCGTCCTTAATAGTCGCCACATCCTTCAGGCGAACCGGTGCATTATTATTGGTATTATAGGCGACGATGAGAGGAGCGAGATCCGCCGCGTTCTTGATCTGATCGTTGGCCCCGATCGTAAAAGACTGTCGCGCCCCATCAAAGCTTCCCTTGGGCGCATTGGCATTGGCCTGATTGATCAGATTGCGCACGGTTTCCAAACTTAGCCCCTGAGCATCAAGTGCAGCCGGATTCAACTTCACTCGAACAGCCGGTTTTTGGTTTCCCTGAATCGTCACAAGCCCAACTCCAGGCAACTCGCTGAGTTTCTGCGCTAATACTGAATCGGCAAAGTCATTGACCTGAACAATCGGAAGGGTGTCGGAAGTAATCGCGAGCGTTAGGATAGGTGTATCTGCAGGATTTACCTTGTTGTACACTGGAGGATTTGGCATGTCCGCCGGGAGCACTCCCCCTGCCGCATTGATGGCTGCCTGGACATCCTGGGAAGCTTGATCGATGTTTTTTGTAAGCACGAACTGTAACGTGATTACGGAGGTTCCCAGCGAACTGATGGAATTCATCGAGGAGAGTCCGCTAATCTGACCGAACTGTTTTTCCAGAGGCGCCGTCACCAGTGACGCCATCACTTCAGGATCTGCTCCTGGATACTGGGAGGTGACCTGAATTGTTGGAAAATCAACCGTCGGGAGTGCGGAGACCGGCAAGTACCAATACCCCAAGATTCCCACAAGAATCACCGAGACCATCAGCAGGGAGGTGGCGATCGGCCGCTTGATGAAGGGCTCGGAAATATTCATGAAATTTCTTGGAAATCCAGCGGCATTCCCTCTCTTACCCTTCCGACACCATGTTTCGGAGCAAGGATAGCACGCACTAGGAAAAATTATGGAACGATATCATCCGGGTTCTACTTTTTGATAGAACCAGCAGAGTCAGGTTTGTGACTGGCGGTTGTCACCAGAGAATCGGGTTGAAGCCGATACTGACCATCAGTGACTACCTTCTCTCCGACACTCACCCCCGACTCGATCAAGGTCATTCCCGCCTCAGAAGGCCCGGGCGTCACAGCCCTCATCGCAGCCTTATTATCCTCAGAGACCACATAGACATACGACCCATCTGGGCCAAGTTGCACGGCCTGAGTAGGCACCACCAAGGCCCCAGGGCGATCGCCGACCTTGAGGCGGATGTTCACAAATTGTCCGGGCCAGAGCATATAGTCCGTGTTGGCAAAAGTGGCCTTGAGCTTTACCGTCGCCGTAGTCGTATCGATCTGATTGTCGATGACCGTGAGATCCCCCTTGCTGAGCACAGTCTGGTTGTTGCGATCCAAAGCGGTGACCTCAAGAGTCTTGTGGTCAAGAAGCGGTTCCCGGATCTGGACCAGATCCTGCTGAGGCAGGGTAAAGGCTACGTAGATCGGCTGGATCTGATTGATTGTCACAATTGACGCCGAGCCATTGGCACTGTTGGCTCCAAGGGTCACCTGATTGCCCACATCGATCTGGCGGACCCCCGTTCTACCTGAGATCGGAGCCGTCACTTGGGTCCAGTCGAGTTGTGCCTTCTCAAGTTCCATATTGGCCAGATCCGACTGCACCGTTGCTGTCAGTTGATCGACGAGATATTTCTGTGTGTCGTAAGACTCATGATCCAGCACATTCCCTTTGATCAACTGCTGATCACGATCCAATAGGGCTTTGGCACTTGCCAACTGGGCATCATCCTGAAGCTTCTTGGCCGCAGCCTGATCATACTGGGCTTGGAATGTGCGGGGATCAATGACAGCTAAAACATCCCCTTGCTTCACATCATCCCCCTCTTTGAAGCGAATCTCCTGAAGCAACCCTGAAACGCGGGCATTGACGAGAACTGAATTGTAAGCCTGAACCGTGCCGAGTCCGTCCAGATAGATTGGAAAATCCTCGGTGGTTACAGGTGCCAGCGTGACCGGGACTGCGGCGGATTGATCGGCGCCCCGCACCTGGTGATGAAAACCCAATGAGAGAGCCTGAAAGATTCTCCACCCAACAAAGCTCAGGAAAATAAGCAGAAGCAGCCACCAGAACCACTTTCCTCCACTCTTTTTTGCTGGAGGTGGGAAAAAGATCTGGCCGCCCTCTCCGGAGGAAGAAATGGAAGAGGAGGCGTTTTCATCGGAATGCAACATGGAACTTCTATAACACATAAAAACCCTGTTGGTTGCAAAACATGATCAGCAAAAAGCCCTCGCCTTCCTCAGAAAGAGCCGATCTTAATTCACAAGAAAATAGTGCGTAAAACCAACATATTTAGAGCTTCAAAAAGTTCCTGATCAGATCTTTGCCATGTGTAGTAAGGATTGACTCGGGGTGAAACTGGACACCCCAGAGAGGAAGCTCCTTGTGGCGGAGCCCCATGATCTCCCCCTCAGCAGTCTCCGCGGTAATCTCAAGAGACTCCGGAAAGGTTTCCCGGCGCACGATTAGACTGTGATAACGTGTCGCTTCAAAAGGATTGGGTAGCCCCTGAAAAAGATCCTTCCCGTTGTGCAGAATGGGCGATGTTTTCCCGTGCATCAGACGCTCAGCCCGTACTACATCGCCTCCATAGACATCTCCAATACACTGATGCCCGAGACAGACCCCAAGAATTGGAAATCGGCCGGCAAGCTGACGTATCACCTCATTGCTGATCCCAGCCTCTTTAGGCGTGCAGGGGCCAGGAGAGATGCACAACCGATCGGGTTTCAGCGTCTCAATCTCGGCAATTGAGATCTCGTCATTGCGACGCACCATTGGCTCGGCTCCCAATTCTCCAAAATACTGGACGAGATTGTAGGTGAAAGAATCGTAATTATCGATGACGAGGACCATGGCCTAGGAAAGTGTGGCTGATGCCAGCTCGATGGCGCGAACGACAGCCATGGCCTTGTTCACGGTTTCTTCAAATTCAGCGGCGGGCTTGGAATCGGCAACAATCCCTGCCCCTGCCTGAACGTATGCGGTGCCACCCTTCAGAAGCACTGTTCTCAGTGCGATGCAGGAATCGAGCTGGCCGTTAAATCCAAGATAACCGACTGCTCCTGCATAGGTTCCGCGGACGGTGGGTTCCATTGTGGGGATAAGCTGCATAGCGCGGACTTTGGGAGATCCGCTGACAGTTCCTGCTGGGAATGTGGCACGAAGGACATCAAGCGGCGAGTGATCCCCCGAGAGTTCCCCCGTCACGTGTGAGACAATATGCATGACATGGCTGTAGCGCTCAACGGTCATGAAATCCGAGAGGACGACGCTTCCGTATTTCGAAATTCTCCCCACATCATTGCGCGCCAAATCGACCAGCATCAGATGTTCTGCCCTTTCCTTGGGGTCATCGAGCAACTCCTGACAGAGAGCCTCATCCAACTGAGGGGTCTCTCCCCGTTTCCGGGTTCCGGCAATCGGCCTTATCTGGACATGCCCGTTGGTCACTTTCACATGGACTTCAGGAGAACTCCCCACCAGTGAAAAACCTCCCGGAAGCCGCAGGCAGAACATGTAAGGGGAAGGATTGATAAATCTCAATGCCCGATAGAGATGAACGGGATCACCCTCGTAACTCACCGAGAATCTCTGAGAAAGAACGATTTGGAAAATATCACCAGCCCTGATGAATTCGCGGGCCTCCTCGACGGAATTTTCAAAAGCTTCACGGGAAAGATTGCTCGTGACAGGGAGTTTCGTGGGATTGGCACCAGTAAAAAATGGCTTCAAGGCCGTTGGGAGCGAAAATTTGTGAAGCAGTGTGCGTATACGCCCGAGAGCTTCTTCCCGTGCAATTTCGATCCCCAACTCAGCGGGAAATGCACAGGCGACCACCTTGATGCGACGATTCTTATGATCGAATACAACAACCGTGTCCGTGATGAGAAAGAGCATCTCGGGAACATCGAGATCATTCACGGAAGCCTCAGGTACAGTCGGCTCAAATCTCCGAACTGCCTCATAGCCAAGGTACCCGACAGCCCCTCCTGTAAATCCGGGCAGCGATGGATTCACCTCACAACGATAACCTTCCATGATCCTCTCAAGCTCGGCCAGCGGATCGACAGCAGTCCATGTAGTGATTTTTCCCTGGTGATCAGTCAGACTGATCTGGTCTCCTCTGGATTGGATCACCGCCCGAGCCCCAGCGCCGACGAAGGAGTATTGCCCGACAAGATCGATCTGATCAGCGGATTCCAGTAAGAAGCTGGGTATGTCAGGCCCAAGTTTGGCAAGCAGCGAAAGAGGAGTCTCACAGTCGGCAACCAGTTCTATCCAGACCGGGACAACCTGAGAGTTCGCAGCCTCGGCAGCAAAGTCCTGAGGGGTTGGAAAAACACCCGATTCTGGTAATTCGACTGATTCAGCAAATGAAGACATTGGAATAAGAGCGCCGATTAAATCGGATAGTCCATCCTGCTGCAATCCCAGGGGTTGCTGCGTGAAAACTCAGTGCCCCTGCTTGTAACGTGCTACTNNTACTTCCCGATCCGTCTCACGTTGTTCGGCCTTCTTCTTGAGATCCTGCCGTTGATCCGCCGCATGTTTTCCCCTGCCAAGACCCAACTCGACCTTCACCCTTCCCTTTTTCCAATAGAGTCGCAGGACAGGAAGGGCGAGGCCCTTGCGCAATGTCTGTTCCGTTAGACGAATGATCTCCGCCTTATTCAGGAGTAGTTGCCGTGGTCGCTTCGGATCGTGGGTTTCGTGACTTGCCTTTTCATAAACCTGAATCGTGGCGTCATAGAGAATCACTCCACCTTTCTCGACCCTAGCATAGCAACCAAGCAGATCGGCGCGTCCTGCCCTCAATGACTTCACCTCTGTTCCAAGCAGTGAAACCCCAGCCTCGATCTTCTCGAGAATCTGGAAATCCCTGAGAGCCTTCCGGTTGGTGACGATATCCGAGCCCATGAATTCTCCGCCTTGAATCGGAAACCCGATTCAGAAAATACAAAAGATCAGGCAGCCTGAACTTCTTCTCCAGGAAGCACGTGCTCTTCCATGGTCAACTTCCCAGCTGCAATCTCTGATAGAGCAACGTCTGATAGCCCCATCTTGAGATCGACTTCAACCATGGGACGACTCCCCGCGGAGAGTTGACGAACCCGTTTGCTCACCATGTTGATGAGTTGCTGTTTGTTGGTGATGACTTTGGAAGCTTCTTCAATGTAGTGACTATTCATGGGATCAGGTGCGGGTGGCTGGGTATTGGAACTGTGCATTCTGCCCCAGTAATCACGGCAAGGCGNNAGTAATCACGGCAAGACAAGGGAAACAGGGAATCAATACCGTGACAAGTTTCCCGGGGAGGATTGCAATGGCTGCACGATCCTGTTTCGCTGTTCACTTCGCAATTTCAAAAAATCTATGGGACTCTTTACCCCCCGCTATCTCAAGCAATCGCGTGATCTTCTGGAGGCCGCGTCTAGGATGCTTCATCATCAACGTGATCTCCTGAGCGACCAGCAGATCCTTTCCCTGCAGGGAAGCCTGGCGACACTACGCGATAGCATTAGGCAAAAAGATAGGGAAGCCATACAGAATGCGTCCCGCCGCCTCGAAGAGCGCTTCTCCCAGGTGATCCCAGCAAAACCTCATATGGCTTGGAAAGAAAACATCGAGGCCATCGTGGTGGCAGTAGCCATAGCTGTCGGGGTTCAGGCGTATTTCCTCAAACCCTTTAAAATTCCGACCGGTTCGATGCAACCAACTCTCTATGGCATGACGGGTCATCCTACCACGATACCCACCCCCTCCCCCCTTGTGCGTGCGGTGGATTTTATCCAACTGGGACGAACTCATCTTGATCTCACAGCGACACAGCACGAGCAGGTTCTGGAACTGAGGGAGCGGACAATATTGAATTTCTTCACTTTTACCGACGTGGTCACCACTGCCGGAATTCACACGATTTTTGCACCGATGGCAACTCTGAGAGATGGCTTCGGGGTCACCCCCCCGTATACGGATAGGGAAGGTATGTCTCACCAAGGCCGCGTCTATGAGGCAGGTGAGAGCATCGTACATGGCTATGTGCAGGCGGGAGATCAGGTTTTTGTTGATCGGATGACCTATCAGTTCAAAAATCCGCAACGCAGCAATGTTTTCGTCTTCACGACAGCCGGCATACAGCGCATCGAGATGGGTCTAGACCCCCATCTCGGATCTGAATTCTACATCAAGCGGCTCGCAGGTGTGCCGGGAGATACATTGCGCATTGATTCACCACAGCTCTATCTCAACGGCTCTCTGGCAACCCAAGCCCCATTCCAGCGTGTCATGAGCTGTGAAAACGGATATCAGGGGTATTCTAATCCAAACCCAAATTATGGGGCTATCTATCTCACGACACCCGATGAAACCTTTACAGTTCCCTCCCGAGCCTACTTTGCACTTGGGGACAACAGCTATAACTCCAGCGACAGCCGCTACTGGGGCATCGTGCCGGAACGCAATGTTATTGGCCGTGGTTTCTTTGTGTATTGGCCCTTCTCAGAACGATGGGGATTTATTCACTAGAGAATTTTTTAGACGGGGAAATTAACCCTTTTTGAATCTCTTGGATTTTGCCGGAGGTCTCTTAACATCTTTGTTATCGGCCTCCACCTTGGCGGCAACCTTGAGACGCAGGGCATTGAGTCGGATGAAACCGGTCGCATCCCCCTGATTGTAGGCCTGAGTCGGATCAGCTTCCATGGTCGCAATCTCGGGCCTGTAGAGACTGACTTTGCTCCTGCGACCTGCCGAGAGGATATTCCCCTTGTAAAGACGGACGCGTACTGTCCCGGTAACATTCCTCTGTGTCTCAGTTATAAATGACTGAAGGGCTAGTCGTTCCGGTGCAAACCAGAAGCCGTTATAAACGAGAGTGCTGTATTTAGGAATCAGTCCATCCCTGAGGTGCATCACTTCACGGTCCATCGTGAGTGACTCCATCTGACGGTGGGCGAAGTGGAGTATGGCCCCGCCCGGAGTCTCATAGACCCCGCGACTCTTCATACCGACAAAGCGATTTTCTACCATATCGACACGCCCGACACCATGACGGCCGCCGATTTTGTTTAGCAACTTCATCACTCCTAGAGGATCGAGCGCCTTGCCATTGACAGCAACACAGTTCCCCTGAACGAAGTCTAGCGTGAGAATCTCCGCCTTGTCGGGGGCATCCTCAGGACTGGAGGAGAGCTTGAACATCGCCTTGTTCCCGGGTGCAAATGCATCGTACCAGGGATCTTCCAAAATCCCGCTCTCATAGCTGATATGCAGTAGGTTCCGATCCATGGAGTATGGCTTTTTGGCACTTGCCTCGACCGGGATCTTATTGATTCTGCAATACTCGATCATTTCAGCACGTCCCGGAAATTCCGCACGGAATCGCTCCTCGCGCCAAGGGGCTATCACCTGAAGATCAGGGGAGAGAGCGGCAGCAGCCAGTTCGAAGCGCACCTGATCATTACCCTTGCCCGTGGCTCCATGGGCCACTGCATCGGCTCCCTCGGCAATGGCAATGTCTACCATTCGCTTGGCGATAAGCGGACGGGCAATGCTTGTGCCAAGAAAATATTCACCCTCATAGAGGGCACCCGCCTGCATCATAGGAAAGATGAAGTCGCTGGCAAATTCAGCCTGAAGATCATCCACATAACATTTGAAGGCACCAGTTCGAAGTGCCTTGGGCTTGAGCCCCTTAAGTTCCTCTTCCTGACCGATATCGGCACAGAAGGCAATCACCTCGGCGCTATAGGCGTTCTTGATCCAGTTCAGAATGACGGAGGTATCCAAACCTCCAGAGTAAGCAACAACGATTTTCATCGCGTGCTGGGATACACGCGTACTGCGGGACATGCACGCCGAATCCTGTTCTCAGCGCTGAAAAAGGGGCAGGGCATCTTAATCATCATGCTTGGGTTTGAGCGAAGCTGGAGATGAGATAGCATCGGGTGATGCGGCTGATTTGGCCTGCTGGGCCTGAAGCCGGGATGCAGCATTCTGAAAGGACTGCTGAAAATCCTGAAGCCCCACCCATCCGATTACGGGAGCACTCTGGCCGTTTGCCTTGTCAGTCACAACAGCGGAACTAAGTAGTCTGGCCTCACCTGTTTTCGTATTCCATTCAACAACGGAATCCACCGTTTTCTCACCGACCGGGATTTTTGCTGCAATGATCTGAAAATTGGGCTGCTCCACAACCGGAGGAGCTGGTGGTGGCTGTTTGTCACAGGCAGTAAGTCCGAGTGTGGCAAGGATCAGGAAAGTCAGTGAGTGGGTGAATTGCATGGATAGCTAATCTAGGATCTGCCGTTTTGTTTCAAAGAATAAATTGAACTGAACCCTCGGGTCCAGCCGATGGATCTGTCCCTTTTTAACTCTCATTTTTTGGAGGTTGTGCGATGAGCCCTTATAGCTCTCGCTGAAAGGGATTTGAGCGGCGAAGCAAATAAGAAACAACAACCACTCGCATTCTTCGCTCGCTGGGGGGGATGATGTCGATGTGCATCATGACAAGACTTTAGCGTCTCGTGTAAGGCTGCCCTGCGCCATGCAAGCATTCTTTAGACCCCAAGCACGGCAGAAACTAGACCAATTCCGACACTTGATAGTTCGTGAACTGGGGGATAAAAACCCTCAAACATCATGAGTGATGAGGCTCCAAATCAAGCACCGAATTCCTCTGAAACGCACGTCAGTCCGCCTGCGCTATCTCGTCAATACTGGAGACGATATGCCTTATGGGGAGTTACTGCAGGAGTAGTTCTCTTTGCAGGAGTTCCTTGGATTCTCCATTCCCTCCACACAGTGTCCACGGACGATGCCTATGTGAACAGCTATGTCACATTTGTTTCTCCGAGAGTAGCCGGGCAGGTAAAACGAGTCCTTGTCGAGGATAACAACCGGGTGAAAAAGGGGGATGTGCTGGTCCAAATTGATCCCGAGCCCTATCGAGTTCAAGCGGCCATTAAGCTAGCAGCCCTCGCCTCCGCACAAGCGGATCTGACCACAGCTCAAGCATCGGTAAAGAGTCAGATCGGACAGGTTCGAAGTCTCCGTTTCCAACTCGATCACGCCATCGAGGATGTTGACAATCAGGTTGCACTCCTCAACGTCAGGGTTGCCAGCCTTGACCAAGCCAATGCGGCCCTAGTCTATGCCCAAGCAGAGTTTGACAGGGCGAAACACCTTGTTGATACCAAGGTGATCAGTGCCGAAGAATTTGACCAAAAACGCGAGGCTATCGATACGGCAAACGCGCAGGTGACTCAGGCGCTGGAAAATGTATATCAGTCACGCGTAGCTCTTGGCCTGCCGCGAGATCCTCCTGTTGGGGGAAAGCTCACGGACGTTCCTCCGGACATCGACCAGACCTTTTCCTCAGTCAGAGAAGCCTTAGGAGAACTTATGAAGGGGGCGGCTCAACTTGGCGTTGTCTCTTCCTCCTATAACCTGACACCCAGGCAAGTTATCGCGGAATTTTACAAGCGTGATCCGGGAGGGGATATAGACCGCATCTATGCCAAGATCATCGCCAATGCTCCTGCCATCAAGCAGGCGGAGGCCGCCGTCATGGTGGCACGGCGGAATCTCGAAGAGGCCGAACTGGACCTGAGCTATTGCACCATAGTGGCTGAAATCGACGGGGTGGTGACACGGCGAGACGTCAATCCGGGTAACTACGTGCAGGTGGGTGAAAGCCTAATGGCCATCCGCTCGCTCAGTGACATTTGGGTCGATGCAAACTTCAAAGAGACACAGCTTCGTGACCTGCGCATCGGCCAGCANNNNATTTTGTGAAAGTCGTCCAGCGCCTTCCGGTGAGGATAGACCTCCTCAACTATGACTCAGAGAAATCACCTCTCTTTGTGGGTCTTTCCGTAACTCCTACCGTGGATTTGAAGAGTGCCCCGACCGGCCCCAATGC
>PLEU01000014.1 GCA_003136515.1 Spartobacteria bacterium | reverse complement strand
ATGCTGGGATTCCGATATCGCATGGCCAACTCCACCACGAGTTTCTCACCAAGTTGGTTCTGCAATGCCTGCTTCACATTCCGGCTTGTGATCAATAGCGGTGAACCCTCGCTGGTCCATACTTTCCCATAAGCTTCCGCAGACTGAGCAGGTCTGCTCGGCAAGATGGCCAGATTGACCACACTCCATCTAACAGGCCACGGCGAATCAATCACCCGCGGATCCATAAGAAACTCACCAAGATATTTCCTCACATCGGGTACCGATGTTGAGTCGGGAGAGTCAAGGTTGATCAATAAAACGCCATGTCGGCTCATGCGTTTACAGTATGTGTGGATTTAAGGAAGTGTCCTACCCGCTCGGCCATGTTGCAGCCGGAGACTATCGAGTCGGCCAATGAAATCCCTCCGCGGTAATTTCCCGCAAAAAAGAGACCCTTAGCCCTATCTTCAATGTATGCCATCAGTTTTAGAAAACGACCGTAACCCACGTTGTATTGCGGAATCGCACTGGGAAAGTACGCATGGTGACGAAATGTCGGAAGGCCCTTGATGTTAAGAAGTCTCTTGAGATCCTCGTGCACGAGAGTAAATAGCTCCTCTGGAGCCAGTGATGCTGTGTTGGGATTTCTCTCTCCTCCGATATAGCTGGTAAATGTCAAGTGTCCTTCTGGAGCACGGTTCGGGAACATTACTGAAGAGAAAAGAGTCCCTAAAATCCTAAAATTCTCTACTTTCGGGATGAGCATTCCAAATCCTTTACATGGATGAGCAACATCCTCACGTCGATACCCCAATACGACACTCGACACAGGGGGATATCTTATCTCGGAAAACAAATTGAGATCGAAGAATTCTGTTGCTTTTGCCTGATGAGCAAAATATGTGTCCCTCAGTAATTCCAGGGGGAGCTTGGCCAAGTTGATTGTGGAGCCTGCGTAGACAACCGCGTCGAATTCAGTATGAACTTCCTCACCTGCATTAAGAAGTCGGAGACTCCATCCGTCGGAGGTTTGTGAAATTCCCGTGAGGCGTGTCTCTAATTCTACCCGGTCTCCGAGGATTAGGCTAATTCTCTCGGGGAGTACTTCCAAGCCCTCATCAAATGAAAATGCAGAGGCGCGATCCTTAGCGATTTCATGAGTTTTGGTTCTTTTTCGGGCCCCAAAGATCTGTCCCTTGATGNNTAGAGAGTCTCTAATTTCATCAGTTTCGGAAATGCATGTTGGAGTGAAAGTTTGCTCGGATCCCCGGCATAAATCCCACCGACCATGGCGTCAACAGCATGATCCAGGAATTCCGGACAAAGTCTCCTGACGACAAAATCGGCAACGCTTTCCTCGTCCCCTTGTCTTCGCTTGGAGATGAATGGTTCACGGAAAAAAGCTAGTTTTGCGCTGAAGGAGAAGAGGTCTGTCTTAAGAAAATCTATCGGTGAATTCGGTGCTGCGATGGGTCGACCGAAGCGCACCAAAAAACGTGTTTTGGAATCAGGCTTGGTTTCCATGCGCCGGGATAGCAGGCCGACATCCTGTATGAGCTTGGTGATCTTCGGTGACGTTTCAAGGATAGTATTTGGACCGCACTCGGCAATATACCCATCTTTTCTGATGGATCGAATTGCCCCTCCAGCGCGCCCCTTCACCTCGAATAACTTTACCGAAAAGCCTGCGCGCTTGAGATAATACGCGGTCGTCAACCCGGTGATCCCGGCCCCAATGATTGCGACGGTTTTCATAGGTGTTTGACGGGTTTCAGACTGTGCTGGAGTGCCTCCTCCCGGTTGGGAAAGTGAGGTTTTCATCGAAGCACATTGCGATGTTCCGTATGAAAAGTCGCCCCGATTCAGTGACCAGAAATCCGGATGGAATAATTCGAACGAGCCCATCGGCGCAGAACGGCTCAAGAGACGAAATTTCCTTGGCGAAGTGTTTTTCAACATCGATACCGAGGCGCTTGGAGGTCGTTGAAAAATCGAGTGCCAAGTCACACATGACTCTCATGATTACATCTCTTCGCAGTTTATCCTCCTCAGTTGCGAAATAGGCTTTGTGCCAAGGCAACTGGTCTTCATCGACGGCTGCCTGATATTTGGCCAACTCCTTCTCATTCTGCCAGTATGCTTCGGGGGTTTGCGAGATGCCCGACATCCCGAAAGAGTAAATATCAGTGCCATGCCGAGTGCTGTACCCTTGGAAATTGCGTTGTAACTTGCGGTTGCGCTGCGCCACGGCAAGCTCATCGTCCGGCAGGGCAAAGTGATCCATGCCTATATAGACATAACCAGCTGCNNTCGGGGGAAGGCAAGATCTTCCGCGCGAGGATCTTTTGAGCCGGCTTGATCCATGGAACATGGGCGTAACTAAACGCGGAAATACGTTCAGGTTGCATACAGAGGACTGTTTCAAGGGTCTGGCTGAATGATTCGATCGTCTGATTTGGAAGACCGTATATCAAATCAAGATTGATCGAAGTAAACCCAAGTTCGCGCATCCAATCCAAAGCCCGCTGCGTTATCTCCTGCGGTTGGATACGGTGGATTGCCTGCTGAACCTTGGGATCGAAATCCTGCACTCCCATGGAGACCCTGTTGAAACCGATTTCTCTCAAAGCCACTAGATGATCCCGTGTAAGCCTTCTCGGATCGACCTCAACGCTGGCCTCAATATCTGCGGAGAAGGAAAAATTTCGGCGGATTATCTCTCCCAACGTTCTGATCTCATCGGGCGTAAGAAAGGTGGGAGACCCTCCTCCAAAATGCAACTGCACCACCTTGCGATGCCGGTTGAGCTGAGGCTTTAAAAGTGATACTTCCCGCTCTAATTGGGAAATGTATGCCTGACTTTTGTCATGGTTGCCGGTTATCACCGTTGTGCAGCCACAAAACCAACACAGAGTCTCGCAGAAAGGAATGTGGAAATAGAGCGATAAGTCCCTCACCGTGCTGTTGTTTTTCTCAATCAGGGACGTGAGCTTTTTCCTAGAGAAGCTTTCGCTAAATTTTGTTGCAGGAGGGTAGCTGGTATAGCGAGGCCCCGCGACGTTGTATTTGGAAACTAAATCGAGATCGACTTGAAGGGCTGTCATGAATTTTTGATTACGTCTATTTCTAATGGTGACTTCGAGCACCCTTGGCCCAGCCTATCCACGTGTTCTCACGGTTTCCACGAGGGCTTCAATGCACTCAAGTTTTGCAGTCGGCGGCACTCCATGCCCCAAATTGAAAATATGGCCCGTCGTATTCTCGAACTCGCCGAGGATTCGAGCCGTCTCCGTGGCGACCAGTTTCGGCGTAAGATTTAGGAGAAAAGGGTCAAGGTTCCCTTGGACTCCAACGTTATCCGGCAATAAGTCTCGAACAGCCCGAGCTGACTGAGTCCAGTCCAGACTCAGAATGTTAGCTCCTGTCTTCACTAAGGACGAAAGCCTTGGCAATGCTCCTTTAGAATAAAGGATGACAGGCACCTTCCCTTTCAACGCAGTAATGATCTTTTGAATCCACACACCTGATGCCGCCTCGAATGACTCTTCTGAGAGCGTGTCTCCATTACTGTCAAAAATCTGCACCGCGTCCACACCCGCGGAGATCTGCATCTGGAGAAATTCAATCACTACCACAGTGATT
>PLEU01000040.1 GCA_003136515.1 Spartobacteria bacterium | reverse complement strand
TCCGATGCCTTTTTTGAATGTCGCCACAGGTCATGAATTCCCCGAACTTCTTGAATTCCGTGACCGCCGCGCCCAGGAACTCAATGCCAAGCTCATCGTTCGCACCGTTGATGAAGCTTTGGATCGCGGGATCGCCGTCCAGGCACCCGGCCAGATCAGCCGCAACCAACTCCAGATTCCCGTGCTCCTGGCAGCGATCGAGGAATTCCGCTTTGATTGCTGCATCGGTGGAGCCCGCCGCGACGNNGTGGGACCCCAAGAACCAGCGTCCTGAAATCTGGAATCTCTACAATGGCAGGCTCAATCCCGGCGAGAATATGCGCGTCTTTCCCCTCTCCAACTGGACGGAGATGGATGTCTGGGAATATATCGGGCGGGAGAATCTGGAAGTCCCCAGCATCTACTTCAGCCATGAGCGCCGCTGCGTCCGCCGTGGCGGACAATGGGTACCCGATACCGATCTCATGCCCGCCAGAGCGAACGAGGAGGTACGCGATCTGATTGTGCGCGTCCGCACCATTGGCGACATCATTAGCACGGGATGCGTGGAGTCGCCCGCTTCAAGCGTTGATGACATTATCGCCGAAATCGCTGCCGCGAGAGTCACCGAACGCGGCTCCCGCGCCGACGACCGTGTCTCCGAAGCCGCCATGGAAGACCGCAAGAAGGCCGGATATTTTTAACGAAGTCGCCATGACACACGCTACCTCTTCCCACCCTGTCGATCTGCTCCGCTTCAATACCTGCGGATCGGTCGATGATGGCAAATCGACCCTCATTGGCCGCCTCCTCTACGATTCCAAATCGCTGATGGAGGATCAGCTCGAGGCACTGGAACGTTCTGCAGACATCACTGGCGGGGGACAGGTCAATCTGGCCAATCTCACTGACGGCCTCCGCGCCGAGCGGGAGCAGGGTATCACCATTGATGTCGCCTATCGTTACTTTGCTACCCCTCACCGCAAATTCATCATCGCTGACACTCCCGGCCACGTGCAGTACACGCGCAATATGGTGACGGGATCCTCAACCGCCAACCTCTCCATCATCCTGATTGATGCACGCCAAGGAGTCATAGAGCAAAGCCGTCGTCACGCCTGCATTGCCTCTCTCCTCCGCATACCCCACCTTGTCGTGGCAATCAATAAGATGGATCTGGTGGGTTGGAGTGAAGAGCGCTTTCTAGAAATCAAGGATCAGTTTGAGGAATTCCTGCCACGCCTAGATATCAAGGATGTGAAGTTCATTCCCGTGAGCGCTCTCAATGGAGACAACATTGTCGACGCATCACCGCATACCCCATGGTATCCAGGGCCCACCTTGTTGGGCCATCTGGAGACGGTTCATATTGCAAGCGATTGGAATCTGACCAATTTTCGATTTCCCGTTCAGTGGGTCAATCGTCCCAATAATCCCACCGACCCAACCCTCCATGATTTCAGGGGCCTCAGCGGCCAGATTGCCGGGGGGGTCGTCCGCGTCGGACAGAAAGTGATGATTCTTCCCACCGGATTCAAGAGCAAGATAAGGCAAATCTGGACACTCGACGGACCGCTGGAACAAGCCTTCTGCCCCCAGTCTGTTACCCTTGTTCTGGAACACGATCTTGATGTTAGCCGCGGCGACGTGATCGTCGATGCGGAAGATCTCCCCGGTTTTTCAGGCGATCTCCATGCAAAAATCAGCTGGATGAATCCCCGTCCACTTCAACCGGGTCGGCAATACTTGCTCAAACACACCACCCAGACCGTCAAGGCCGCGATTACCAATATCGAGAGCCGCATCAATATCACCACACTTGAAAAAGAAGAGGGCATAGCCGAACTGGCCATGAATGACCTCGGGGAAATCCGCATTAAAACGGCTAGGCCACTGATCTTTGACGGCTACTCTACAAATCGCCTTACCGGAGCCTTTATTCTTATTGAACCAGGTACCAATGCCACTGTGGCGGCGGGGATGCTGCTTCCCCCGAGTGAGGTGGCCCGACCCGAATATCAGGATTTTGCGATTTAGGCGCACCTGCCAACACCACTTCGAATAATAATATTTCCCCCTTTTTTTAAAATCTTATTGACGACATCTTTGGTCGTTTTATTGTCGCTCAAGAAAAGAAATACCCACAACTCCTGCGTGAGGTATTTATTTTTCGGGGGCGTCAGGGGCTCTTGTATCCTTGATTTACGTCCCGGAACAGCTCGATAAGCCACTGAAGCTTCAGATAGCTTCACAAAAAAAATCAGATTGCCTGAACTTAAAACCACCTAACCGCTCAGAAATCGAATACACCCTTCCTACAATTTCTAAATTAAAGCATCCTTTCCTCATAAATTCTCAACAACCCACGCAATCTTAAGAAATAACCCATGAGTATCAAAAACACCCTCAGTCTCGGACCGGTCGCTGCACGTAACCTCTCTACGGCAACTGTCACGATCCCTCAGTGGGACTACATCTCGCCACGCTGGCTACTTCACCTTCTTCCATACGTGAATGTCGATGGGGGTGCCTACCGAATCAACAAGGTGATTGAAAAAAAAGGCAAGGGGGGAGGACTCCTTCCTGAACTACTCACCGTCGGAGGGGGGGAGAACGAGCTTCCTACCACGTTTGTTGATTACTCCGACGATCCTCGCGAAATTGAACTGAGTGCCATCACCACCGTGCTCCACACCCATACGCGCATCACCGATCTCTACAGCAATAAGATCGACCAACTGCGTGAGCAGGTTCGCCTCACCGTCGAGGCGGTGAAGGAGAGGGAAGAGCACGAAATCATTAACAATCCTGATTTTGGCCTTCTCAAGGAGATCACATCCGCTCAGCGCATCAAGACCCGCAAGGGATCACCTACCCCTGACGATCTTGATGAGCTTCTCACCCTAATCTGGAAAAAGCCGGCATTCTTCCTCGCTCATCCCAAGGCTATTGCAGCCTTTGGTCGCGAGGCAACCCGTCGCGGTGTTCCTCCCGTGGTGGTTCATCTCTTTGGTTCTCCTTTTATCACATGGAGAGGTGTTCCCCTTGTTCCTTCCAACAAAGTCCCCATTTCCAAGGATGGCACCACGCGCATTCTGCTCCTTCGTGTGGG
>PLEU01000191.1 GCA_003136515.1 Spartobacteria bacterium | reverse complement strand
GGGGGGAAAGTGGTGAGGTAGCGATATCAGCCATTAAATGATCTTTAAGCCTCTTGATTGATTCCGTAAAGGGCCTGTACCAATTTCCGTGTGCGACGACCCGGCAACGCACCGGGGTGCATCGCGCTCGGAATGAAGGCGAATCCGAATCCATGCTGCGGATCGGCGAATGCAAGCGAGCCACCGGCACCGGGGTGACCGAAGCAACGTCTGCCGGGGCCATAGACGCCCATTTCATTGGTCATGAATCCCGCCGAGAAGGACGTTTCTTCCAGGAGAGTCAGATCGAGGCCCCGAGAGAGAGTTTCCTGCATGTTCGAAAGAGTTTTCTGCGTAAAGAACACATTTGAACCAGCCAGTATGGCATAGAAACGAGCGAGGGAGTCTGCCGTGGCAATAACTCCGAGCGAAGGGATGGAAGCCATGCGCATGGCCGGAGTATTCATAATTGATGGGGAAAGTAGGCCTCCCGGCTCACTCAGGGCTCGACGTGTGAGCGAGGCCGGATTGGCGAATGCTCTGGAGAAATCACTCGGCTGGGGGGGAGCTTTTGGAGCGATGATAGTGGCAGCCAGAGAGAGCTGTGCTTCCGGGAGACCAAACCAGAGATCAAGTGCAAGCGGCTCTCGAAAGGCACTATTCCAATATGAGGAGAGTGGTTCTCCAGCGACCCGCCGGATGATCTCATCCAGCAGAAATCCAAAAGTGCGAGCCCCATAGCCGTGACGACTTGCTCCATTGGTATCAAGTTTCCAATTGGGAGGCTGCGCGGCTAGGGCGGCAACGACAGAACTATGGTCGGAAAGCGATAGGCCCCTTTGATCGATGGCAGCAAGCCCCGCACGATGGGAGAGAAGTTCTGCGAGAGTTATTTGTTTCTTGCCAGACGCTGCAAACTCAGACCAGAGAGTGGAGACGGGAGTCTCCAACGACACCCCTTTTTCCTGAAGGGAGTGGAGGATGCAGGCTGCGGCAATTCCCTTGCTTGCTGACCATATTAGGGAAGGGGTATGAGCTCTCCACGGATTTCCGGGGGAAGAATCTCCTCCGTAAAGTGACAAGATGCACCTGTCATTCTGCCAGAGTGCTACAGCCGCGCCGCCGCCGCCAATGTCCGACGGTTCCGTGAGAATTTCCGAGAAGGCGGACTGGAGGCGATTTGCTGCGGCCACCGTATCAAGACGGCACATCAGGCTTCCTGTGCGAGATGTTCGGCCAGTAGTACAAGATCAGGGTCGTGCCGGGCGAAGTCGCGGAAAGTTGAATCAAGGGCAAAGCTCTGTTTGAGGCTAATCAACGCCGAATCCCGATTGCCAAGAACCGCCTCGTAACAGCCAATGTTGTAGTGAAAGGTGGGATCATTTCTGAGAATCATGGGGCCTTTGAGCAAGAGGTCTCGGGCCTCCTGAGTTCGCCCAAGTTCGTGAAGGGCAAATGCCCCATGGATATAGGCAGCCAAGGCATCATGTCGTATGCGCAGAAGCTCCTCGGCCACCGCCAAGGCATCATTCCAGCGACGGGCCTGCATCAGGATATGCAACCTCATTTCCATGAGATCTGGGTCACCGAGACAGGGTGTTTCAATCCGGGAAAGCTCGGCAAGGGCCTCATCGACCATCCCGAGTTCCAAGTATCCTTGAGCGGCCAACAGATGAATCTGTGACGCCCCTTCACTCATTCCATAAGCGTCAGGCAATCGTGACTTCCGGGGAGAGGTAAACGTCTTGAATTGTTTGGAGAAGTTTGGCTCCTTCATCCATGGGGCGCTGAAAAGCCTTGCGCCCGGAGATTAGTCCGGAGCCTCCGGCTCGTTTGTTGATAACAGCCGTGACGATCGCCTCCGAAAAGTCATTTTCGCCCGAGGCACCGCCACTGTTGATCAAGCCGGCCCGGCCCATGTAGCAGTTTGCCACCTGATAGCGACAGAGGTCAATTGGGTGATCGCTCGTAAGTTCGGTGTAGATGCGTTCGTCGAGCTTTCCGTAGCTGGAGCCGCCTGTATTCAGTGCCTTGAAGCCACCGTTATTTTCGGGGAGCTTCTGTTTGATGATATCAGCCTGAATTGTGACGCCTAGGTGGTTGGCCTGCCCGGTTAGGTCTGCGGCAAGGTGATAATCTTTGTCTTTTTTAAAGGCACTATTGCGTAGGTAACACCACAGAACAGTGGCCATGCCAAGCTGATGGGCGTGCTGGAAGATTTCGGCAACTTCCACAATTTCCCGGCCTGCATCTTCACTGCCAAAATAAATGGTGGCGCCGATTGCTGCTGCTCCCATGTCATAAGCTTCCTCAATTGTGCCGAAGAGGATTTCCTTGGCTTGATTTGGATAGGTGAGGAGTTCGTTGTGATTCACTTTTACCAGAAACGGGATGTGGTGAGCATATTTACGCGCGACCGATCCAAGGACACCAAAGGTGGAACAAACGGCATTGCAGCCACCCTCGATGGCAAGCTTCACGATGTTCTCAGGATCGAAGTAGAGGGGATTTTTGGCAAAGCTAGCTCCAGCCGAGTGCTCGATCCCTTGATCCACAGGCAGAATGGACATGTAGCCTGTATTGGCGAGGCGTCCTGTTCCATAAAGCCGCTGAAGGTTCGAGAGGACACGGGGACTACGGTCACTCTGTATGAAGATGCGGTTAACGAAATCAGGTCCGGGAAGATGCAGCAGATCCTTGGAGATTGTCTTGGAAGTATGGTTCAGCAGGTAATCGGCCTGCGAACCCAGGGCTTTTTGAATTTCGGTGGACATGACGCTCTCTTATTGGGGACAAAATAAAGAGTGCGTCCAGAATAATCCTCCGGATGCCCGCAAATTTTTTAAATCAGGATCGAGAGGCTATCCGAAAAGTACCCACAGGGCGTATAGTGGAAGTTTTCGAAAGGGAGTTTTTGAGAATGGAGTGGATGAAGATAAATTACGAGCGGGTCAAGGACACAGCATCAAACCGGAAAGCTAGAACTCCTGGAAACAGGAGTTCTAAGTCATTTGAACTAAGCACGTCTGGTGAAGTGCAATTGCGCGGGCTATACTCCACACACACGCCCCGCTCGAACCCCCGATTCCTCGCTGTGAGATCCGAGCGGAGTTTCCGGAGCAGCCTCTAGTAGGCGGCCTGAGCGCCCTTGATGTTCTTCTTCTTGATCCAAGGCATACGGGAACGCAGTCTTTCTCCCACTTTCTCGATGGGGTGTTTTTCACCCGCTTTGAGGAGGGCGTTGTAATTCTTGCGGCCCGTCTTGTGCTCGTTGATCCAATCCTTGGCAAACTTGCCTGTCTGGATTTCTTTCAGGGCTTTTTTCATCCTCTTTTTGACGGAGGCATCGACAACCTTCGGTCCTACCACCACATCGCCATACTTGGCGGTCTCCGAGATCGAGAATCTCATGCCACTGATGCCAGATTCGTTGATCATATCAACAATGAGTTTGAGTTCGTGAAGGACTTCAAAGTAGGCCATCTCGGGTTGGTAGCCTGCTTCGACAAGTGTTTCAAATCCCGCCTGAATGAGGGCCGAAGTGCCTCCGCAAAGAACGGCCTGCTCGCCGAAAAGATCGGTCTCAGTCTCCTCCTTGAAGGTTGTTTCAAAGACCCCACCACGGGTTCCACCGATACCCTTGGCCCAGGCTAAGGCTATCTTCTTCGCCTTGCCGCTCTTGTCCTGATGGATGGCGATGAGAGATGGCACTCCTTTTCCTTCCTGATATTGACGCCGTACGGTATGGCCCGGTCCCTTTGGGGCAACCATGATGATATCAACGTGCTTCGGTGGCACGATGGTTTTGAAATGAATGGCGAATCCGTGGCTGAAGAGGAGGGTATGGCCGGAATGGAGATTCGGGGCGATGTCCTTTTCGTAGACCTCCGGTATGCGAAGATCCGGGACGGCAATGAAAATCACATCGGCCTTTTTTACAGCCTCGGCAGTGTCATAAACCTCAAACCCGAGTTTTTTTGCGACCGCCCGGCTCTTGCTTCCGGGATACAGACCGATGATCACCCTGACTCCGCTCTCCTTGAGGTTAAGGGCATGGGCATGGCCCTGAGAGCCGAAACCGATCACGGCGGCGGTTTTTCCCTTGAACAGATTGAGATCGGCGTCTTTGTCGGTGT
>PLEU01000105.1 GCA_003136515.1 Spartobacteria bacterium | reverse complement strand
ACTCCAGAGGACACGGCGCACCAACGGATCGATTCCGAGTGCATCCCGATATTCCTGTGCCCTTTGAATCCGTCGCTGGAAGAACTCCGCATCAAGATCCTGCCTGCGACGCGAGAAGCGACGCGCCACAATCTGGGACTTCGAGTTATAGACGGCACTACCAAGCAGATGGTCACGGCCATCCTTGATGGAAACGACATCCCCATCCTCGGGACTGCCAAAAGTTTTGAGCACCTCGGTCCCATAGACCCAGTCATGCCCGTGAAGAATACGCGCCCGGGGGCGCACGATAATACCTGCCATAAAAAAATCCCTAGTGAAGTGCTGGAACGAGCCCTTGCGATTGATGGGAAGATTCCCTTGCAACGGAATCCCCTTCCTGAACCTCGGGATATTCAAAAACACGCCCCTCAAAGTTTCTGAAAACGACCTTCTCCTTGTCGTGATAGAAGACATAACCGGGATTGATCGGCACCTTGCCTCCCCCTCCCGGAGCGTCGATCACATATTGCGGCACGGCATAGCCTGTCGTATGCCCTCGCAGCCCCTCGATGATCTCAATCCCCTTCCATACTGGCGCACGCAGATGGGCGGAACCCTGAATCAGATCGCACTGATAGAGATAATAGGGCCGCACACGGCAGAGCAGGAGCTTGTGCACAAGAGAACTCATCACCGGCAGTGAATCATTCACCCCGGCCAATAGAACGCTCTGATTTCCAAGTGGCACCCCGTGGTTGGCAAGCAGGGCCAGGGCATCGCGCACCTCGGTGGTCAACTCACGGGGGTGATTGGTATGAATGCTCATCCATAGCGGCTGATGCTTCTGGAGCATCCGGCAAAGCGTGGGGGTGATGCGCTGCGGCAGGAAGATCGGCACACGCGTGCCGATGCGCAGGAACTCTAAATGCGGAATCGCCCGAAGCCGTGTCAGCAAAGCATCCAGTTTATCATCGGAAAAAAGGAGAGGATCGCCCCCTGAAAGAAGGACATCCCGGATCTCAGTATGTTCCTGAAGATAATAAATCGCCTGTTCGAAATCGGTGTGAAGCTCCTGCTCTCCCGCTCCGCTGACAACGCGGGAGCGAGTGCAGTAACGGCAGTAGGCGGCGCAACGGTCCGTGATCAGAAAGAGAACCCTGTCAGGATAGCGGTGTACAAGACCGGGCACGGGCATGTGGCTGTCCTCACCGCAAGGATCAGCCATCTCGGAGGCAGAGACACTCCCCTCACCAACATGAGGGATTACCTGACGGCGGATCGGACATTCCGGATTCTCTCGTTCAATGAGGTTGAAATAGTGAGGCGTAACTGCCAGCGCGAGCTTGTTCCCGGAAAGAATTACTCCTGCCCGTTCTTCGGTTGTGAGCGTTAGGTATTTCTCAAGTCCCTCCAGCGTCGTGACCCTGTTCTTAAGCTGCCATTTCCAGTCATTCCACTGCTCAGCCGGCACACCGCTCCAATATCCAGGGTAGGACGGAACAAAATCCGCTTCCACGCGCGTATCGATTGTCTGGCTATCCATGGAGCTTCTGAAGCTTAACGAGGTAAAGTAAATTGTCAAATTCTCCTGCCGGGAGATTGGCGTCCTTTTCCTCTCTCAATCATTTTTGAATTCCTTGGAGTGCTTTCAGTTCGGCCCGTTGCTGCATTTGGATCGCCTCATTATAAATACGTAGCATCTCCTTCCTATCGTCCACTATTTTTTGCGGCTTTGGCGGTGCTGTTATCGCAGCTTCGATCTCCATTCGTTTTTGTACATCTTCAACTGGTTCAGGGGTGGGAGCCGTTTTTGCCGCGAGATCGTTTGTCGGGGACAAATAGTCTATAACGTTTTGATGCAAGTGATATCCCATTACGTTGAGTTGTGTCACCCTAGGGTTATTTGTGCGAGTCGCACTCTCGAAAATCTCCTTATTGGAATATCCCAACTGTTTGGCCGTCATTATCGAACCAAATGATATTTCATGCATCTGATCACACGGTTCCTGATTTTTTGCGGTGGCCAGCTTGTTCAGAAGAACGAATCGCTCATCTGCAACTGCTACCTGAACAACGGGATCGGATAATAGACACCCACCCGCGCTGAACAGTGAAAGCAGGAATAAAATCACGGTTTTCATCAAGATGAACTATTGACCTGTAAAACCGCTCGGCAAGAGAACATTTTGACCGCCCTTTTTATTTATTATTGAATTATCATTGCGAACCACAACAGTCGCAGTGGTGATTTCATGGCGTTTCCAGGTACTCGNNACTCATGAGGCTGAGTTCCGTTCTATTTTTTGCCCTCTATTGCTGCGGCTGCGCCACTACATCGTTGTCTCCTGCCCGCAAGCTTCAACTCCTTCTCCAGAAGACAGATAGCCATTCAAAAGACATCGCTACAACAGGCCTCTATCTGTGTGTAGCGCAAAAAAGCCTAGCTTTGTCCACTGATCGGCACCTCTCAGATCAGGAGCAAGCTGAAGTTATCCATCTCTATAACAAGGCTGTAACGGGCTGCCTTGTTTGCTTGACCAGTAAGAATACGCCCCTGCTGTCCGCCAATGGAAATGTCGTCGGTGACGCGGAGCAGTCATACCGCCTTCACATCCTGACGAACGGTCCGGGTATCCTCAATCCGGTGAAATTCGACCGGTTCATCAGCGCAGGTCAAATTCAACGGAAACAACTCAAGCGCGATGTTGAACGGCCGGGCATCGGGGCTTCGTTTGTCGGTCTGCAAAACGCGCCGACTACAGACTCTCCAAATCGCTCTCCATTTGGCTTTGCTCAACCTGTCACGACAGTTATCTCCTTTGGCAGGGAATCTTTTCCTAGGAGGTGGGACGCCACCATTTCTCTGCTCGACCCACGCGAAGACGATTTTGTGACTCTGGACAGGACAAGCTTCAGGCTCCGTGGTGATTTTACTGCAGCTCTTGCCTACTTCCCCAAAAAAGACGGCATTCTATTCGGTTTTCTCTCGATGCTTCAATCCGACCGGGTCGCCATGCGGCAGGGGATTTATTTCATTGAGCCGTTTAACCCGGATAAAATCCCTGTGCTTTTCGTACACGGGCTTGCCTCCTCCCCTCACGCATGGATGGAGTTCGTCAATAATCTAAATAGCGACCCGGAATTCCGCCGTCATTATCAGGTCTGGGTATATCTTTATCCCAGCGGCACCCCGATTGTTGTGAACGCTCTGCGTCTCCGCACTGCCATTGAAGATGTTTCCCGTCGCTATACCCTGAAGCACAAGATCGTCATTATCGGGCATAGTATGGGAGGCATTCTCGCCCGTCTTCAGGTCTCCAATTCAGGAGATACTCTCTGGGACAGTCTGTTTGGAGCAAAAGCCGACAAGATGCGTGCAGAATTTCCGGCAGATTCCCTAATCAAAAAGTCGCTCTTCTTCCAGGCCAGTCCCCATGTTGGACGAGTGATCTTTATCGCTACTCCACACCGGGGAAGCAATCTTGCCCTGATACCGATTGCATCGATTCCCTCCATTCTAATCAGAATGCCGAATAGCCTTGTGCGGCACTTCAACAACAAGCTGAAATCAGCGCTGAGAACAATCGACCCGTCCCTCAAATCAATACCCACCAGCATCACGGGACTTTCCCCGAAATCTCGCCTGCTCAAGGCGATGAACACACTTCCCATCGAGGTCCCCTATCATTCTATCATCGGAAATCGCGGCTTTGATCAGCGCCCCCTTGCTCAAAGTTCCGACGGAGTCGTTCCCTACTGGAGCTCTCATATCGAAGGTGCTGATTCTGAGCTGATCGTGCCCACTGGCCACGATGCTTTCAAATCTCCTTGCTCGGTGAACGAGGTTCTTCGAATCCTCAAGAAGAACGAGGTCGATGAGAACTAAACAGAGNNGAGATCCTTCTGCCTGCTGGCACTGCTTGTTGCTTCTTACCTAAGCGTGTTGTCCGTTGCACGGGCGATCCCCGAAACCGATTATCAGAGTACCTATACCAATACCATCCTTCCTTTCCGTGATTCCGGAGAACGGTTCACTTTCTATAGCGCCGACAATAAATACCGGTTGAGCGGAGTCCGGTTTATTCACCCCCGTGCTAAGGGAGTCATCGTCGTCATCAACGGCTTTACGGAATCATGGATGAAATATGGGGAGCTTTTCTACGATCTCTATCAGGAGGGATATAGCATCATCTCCTACGATCATCGCGGACAGGGAGTCTCTCCTCACCTCATTCTTGACCATCCTCAAGTCGGCTTTGTAGATCACTTCAGCGACTACAGCAATGATATGAACGAGTTCATGGCTAAAATCGTCACCCCCATGCATCATCATCGGGGTGGTCTCTTCCTCCTTGCCAATTCCATGGGTGGCGCCGTGGCGGCAGAATATCTGGAAGATCATCCTTCCACCTTTGAGGCGGTTGTTCTCTCATCGCCAATGCTTGAGATCAACACTCGCCCGTATCCCCAGTTCATTGCCCATGCCATCGTGGGCAGTCTCAGCGCCATCGGCTTCGCCCGGCGTTACGCCATCGGGCAGCACAATGCCGACCTCGATGCAACGTTCAGAAATAACACTCTCACCGGGAGTAAAGTGCGCTGGTGGTCTTACGGATATGTCGGCAAAGAACATCCCGATATACTCATCGGAGGTGCCTCCAACGGCTGGGTTAATACCTCCATCTCCACTACATCAGCCATCCGGAAAAATATTCCAAAGATCATGACCCGGACACTTCTCCTTGAAGCGGGGAAGGATTCCTTCGTTATGAATAAACCCATCAAGATGGCATCCACCCAGATCCCGCATGCGCGCCTTATAAGCTTTCCCGACGCGCGGCACGGCATCCTCATGGAGAGCGATCCGATCCGCAACAGAGCTATGCGGGCGATAGAGAAGTTCTTTCAGGAGAAGGAATAAATCCTCAAGGCTCCAAGCCAAGTTCTAGGCCATGCCCTCACTCACCCTCCTCAATAAACCTGACTATCTACTTCCACAGGTGGTCACGTTTTTGACTCGGGGATGGAGTAAAAAGGGCATCCTCGATCTTTCGGAGATACTCCTCGTTCTTCCGACTCAGGAGTCGCAGCGCAGATTGCACGAGGCACTCGTACGCGAGGCAGCCTC
>PLEU01000064.1 GCA_003136515.1 Spartobacteria bacterium | reverse complement strand
CTCTCCCGTGACGCCTATGTTGGCATTCTGCTTGGTACGGTGGCGTCCTGGAATGATCCCCTCATCGCGAAGAACAATCCCAATCTGAAACTTCCCAATGTGCCGATCACGGTAGTCGCCCGCTCCGACGGTAGCGGCACGACGGGTGTCTTTACGGCGCATCTTGCCGCAGTGAGTCCCGACTTTGCCTCCAAGGTGGGAAGCGGCAAATCGGTCACTTGGCCAGTCGGTGTCGCCGGCAAGGGCAATGACGGCGTGACAGCTCTGATCAAGCAGACACCAGGAGCAATCGGTTATGTGGAATTTGGTTATGCCGTGAATAACAAGCTGACGATGGCCTCCCTTCAGAATAAGGCGGGGAACTTCACCACTCCAACCATTGAGAGCGGAGCTTCCACCCTGGCNNTGCCTTCATTACCGATCCCGCAGGGGCCAATGATTACCCGATTGCTTCCTTCAGTTGGTTGCTGGTGAAAAAGAGTTACCCTGATGCCACCAAAGCTGCTGCGGTGAAGGCTTTCGTGTCATACGGTCTCACCACAGGCCAGAGCATCGCCCCGACACTCGGCTACATCACTCTCCCCGACTCCGTGGTGAAGAAAGTCGAGGCCGCACTGGAAACACTTAAATAAATTCCCAATCCACTTCCCCTAAAGCAAATCTCCGGATAGGAAAATAGCGTGGGCGGAAACTCCATACTGGTGCGAACCGACAGTCCGCTCACGCGGGAGTACCGGCCACGTCCTGATTTTTTCAGGATGGCCTGTTGGCTTGCTTCCGGCCTGACTGTTTTGCTCCTGGTTTTTATTCTGGGGGAAATTTTCACCAAGGCTTGGCCGGCCATTCATCAGTTTGGATTCGGCTTTATCACCGGGGTGCAGTGGAGTCCTAACCGCGAGGTCTTTGGCGTTCTTCCTGTACTCATTGGTACGGCAGCAAGCAGCTTGTTGGCACTGCTCCTAGCGCTACCACTTGGGTTGGCCATCGCCATTTTTCTGAGTGAAGATTTTCTTCCTCCCTCCGTACGGCAGATTATCCGCTTTGTTATCGAATTGCTCGCGGCGATACCGAGTGTCGTCTATGGGCTTTGGGGAATTTTTGTCGTCATTCCGCTGGTGCAGACCTATGGAGCCATCCTGGCGGAGAAGCTCGGATTTCTTCCCATTTTCCATGGGCCTGTCTACGGAAACAGTCTGCTGACAGCCAGCCTCGTGCTCGCTCTAATGGTGCTTCCAACGATCACTGCGATTTCCCGGTCTTCTCTGGTTGCCGTTCCTTACACGCTTCGGGAAGGTTCCTATGCTCTGGGAGCCACACGCTGGGAAACGATCCTGAGGGTGATTCTCCCAACGGCTGCTCCCGGTATAGTTGCCTCGAATATTCTCGCCTTTGGACGTGCGATGGGAGAGACGATGGCTGTAGCCATGCTGATTGGAAACAGTCAGCGCCTTTCCTGGTCACTCCTGTCTCCTTCCAACACGCTCTCAGCCCTCCTTGCCAATCAGTTTGCGGAGGCCGATGAAATTCAGGTGAGTGCCTTGATGTATGCCGCTGCCCTGCTGGTGGTTATGACGCTCGGCGTGAACATCATTGGTGAGGCCGTATTGCGCCGTACGCAGCGTGCAACCTCTGGACTGAGATAACAGCAAGCATCTGAGATGAAATCACCCTCAACGCACCCGCAGAATTTCTTCACCATAGGCGATAGAAAGACTTCTCCGTTCCGCCTTCTAAAGAATCGTTTTCTGACCGGTCTCTGCATCATCCTCTCGCTGCTAACCCTTGTTCCCCTGCTGTCCATTGTGATCCTGGTTGTAAGGAATGGAGCACCCCTACTGAGCACCGATCTCTTCACACAGCTCCCGCCTGCTCCGGGTCTTGATGGGGGGGGGTTCGGCAATGCCATTGTTGGCACGCTGGTCATGGTTGGGATCTCGCTATTTTTTGCCGTCCCACTAGGCATCCTTGCCGCGATTTACATCAATGAATATGCCCCGGCTTCAAAAATGAGTTCCACGGTGCGCTTTGTGGCCAAGCTCCTGACCGGTATTCCCTCGATAATCTGCGGCGTTTTTGCTTTTGCCGCCGTGGTCATGACACGTCACGAGTTCTCTGCCCTGGCCGGAGGGGTTGCCTTGGCAATTTTGATTCTGCCGACCATTTTATTGACCGCCGAACAGGCCCTGCTGGGAGTTTCCTATGCCTATCGGGAAGCATCCTTCGGTGTCGGGGCAACTCCCTTTCAGACAATTTGGAGAATTGTGATTCCAGAGGCACTTCCGGCTATCATGACCGGAGTGATGCTTGCGGTGGCCCGTGCCTCGGGCGAGACGGCGCCCGTGCTTTTCACGGCTCTATTTAGCCAAAATTGGATCCATTCGCTCAAAGAACCCACTGCCTCACTCTCCGTGCTGATTTATAATTTTTCATCGCTCCCATATGCACATCAAATCAGTATGGCATGGTCTGCTTCACTGGTGCTCGTGACCTTGGTTACGCTCACCAATGTCTTTGCCCAAGTAATTTTCCGTCCGAAACACCGTTAACCTGTGAATATGGCCACCATGCCCAGCGAAGAAAACAACACCTCTGAGTCACAAATTGCTTCTTCACCCTTGCTGGAAATTACCGATGATTTCGTTCCCGTTGAGATGAATTTTATTAGGGTGGAAGACTTCAACTTCTTCTATGGCAAGAAGCAGGCCCTGCATGGAATCAATCTGGAGATTCCCTCACGGAAGGTAACGGCCTTCATAGGCCCCTCGGGTTGCGGAAAATCGACTTTACTGCGAAATTTCAACCGGATGAACGAGTTGATTCCAGGAGTACGTCATGAGGGTGATATCAGCATCCATGGAACAAGTATCTTCGACGCCTCGGTTGAGATCATTGCTCTGCGCAGACGCATCGGCATGGTTTTTCAAAAATCGAATCCTTTCCCCATGTCGATTTACGAGAATATCGTCTATCCACTCCGTATAGCAGGGCAGAAGAGCCGTTCGGTTCTGGATGAAACTGTGGAGCGCTGCCTGAAATCAGCAGCCCTGTGGGACGAGGTGAAGGATCGCCTGCATGAAAGCGCACTCGGACTTTCAGGTGGACAGATGCAGCGTCTCTGCATTGCTAGGGCGGTGGCCAGCAGACCTGAAATCCTTCTCATGGATGAGCCCTGCTCTGCACTTGATCCTATCGCCACTGCGAAGGTCGAGGAGCTCATCATCGAGCTTAAAAAAGATTTCACCATCGTGATTGTCACCCACAATATGCA
>PLEU01000057.1:34993-35533 GCA_003136515.1 Spartobacteria bacterium | reverse complement strand
ACGCGAATCGGGCGGTCATTGAGCGTGACACGTCCGCGTAAACGCGATGCCTCCCAGAGTTCATCGCGCATCGGGTCGAAGATAACGCCGGTAGTTATGATTCCTCCGCGGCGGTGTGCAATCGAGATCGCAAAATGCGGAATACCGTAGAAAAAATTCACTGTTCCATCAATCGGGTCGATGATNNTCTGCATGCGGATCCCCACGCATCCCCTCCTCTCCATAGATCGCATGGGTTGGAAATCTTTCCAGCAGGATTGATTCGATCAACGCTTGGGAACGCCTGTCGAGTTCCAGCTTGATATCGTGCGTCTCTGCAGAATCTACATTTAGTTCACGTTCAAAATGGCCGCGGATCATTCCCCCGGCAGTTAGGGCAGCATCACGAGCGGTTGCAAATAACAAATCATCCATGCCAAGGAATTAGCGGAGTGAACCGGTTTGGTCGAGTGATTGCGCACCCAAACCGGATGAGATCTGCGTTAAAAAATTGGGGGAAGCGTTTGTGGCGCTTCCCCCAAGTTTTAGCTCGTCGCCGAA
>PLEU01000057.1:0-34955 GCA_003136515.1 Spartobacteria bacterium | reverse complement strand
CGCATGGGCGGAGATTGTGAAAAGTTTGTGAATAAGTCACTGCTGTTTGTGAATAAGTCTCTGATCGTCCCGCGTCAACGGATTTTCTAAAAAATTTTTTAGAAAAAAATTCCTGTCGACCCCGGGTTCGGAATTGCTACGGCTATACGCCGAGCATTTCACGAGCGCACCTCATGATATCTACAGGCTCTGCAAGCCGTCCTGCTCCCTCGTATCCACATGCCAGCATCCCTTCTGCAGGGCCAACAAATTTCACGCCGCGATCACGCAGCCTTCTCACATTTTCCTGAGTGGCGATATGCTCCCACATCTTTCCATTCATGGCAGGCGCAACCAGAATGGGTGCGCGTGTCGCCAGCACCACCGCTCCGAGTGCATCATCGGCAAAACCGTGCGCCAGGCGCGCGATACTATTCGCACTGGCCGGAGCGATCAGCAGCAGGTCGGAGCGATCGGCTAGCTCGATGTGTCCCGGCTTCCATTCTCCTTCCTTTTCCTCGGAGAGATCACCCAGCACGGGATTTCTTGAGAGCGTGGCAAGCGTCAACGGGGTAATGAACTCCCTAGCGCATTTGGTCATCACGACAAAAACCTCGTTTCCATCCTTACGAAGGAGACTTACAAGCTCCGCTGCCTTATACGCCGCGATGGATCCAGTCACACCAAGCACAATGTTTTTGGGGGATGTGGTCATTATTTGGTATGCCTTTTAAATGGTTCAGCCTTACCGAGGCGATGCCGACGGGACCGCTCTCATCCGGCGAGACAGATATTGCTCGGCCCGCATGATGGCACGGAATTTCTCGATGTTCTCTTCCATGGAACCGCTAATGATAGTGTAGCGGTAATCCCGCCAGCACTCCATTTCAAGAGCGGCATTGCGCAACCGCATTTCCACCTGTTCCTCCGTCTCCGTGCCACGGCGCAAAAGCCGTCGGCGCAGTTCATCCAGATCAGGGGGCATGATGAAGACATCGGCCAGCGCATCGATAATCAGCGTGTCGCCACAGGAGCGGATATTCGCGGCGCCGCGGGTGTCGATATCAAGGAGCACATCAATTCCATTCCTTAGATTCTCCAGCACGGGAGCCTTCAGGGTTCCATAGAGGTTTCCGTGGACTTTTGCGTGTTCGAGAAACTCACCACCCACAAGACGCCTGCTGAATTCCTCCTGAGAGAGGTAATGGTAATCCTCTCCTTCGATCTCTCCGGTGCGAGGAGGGCGCGTCGTGCAGGAAACCGACCAAACGAAGTCGGGCTTCTGCCGGAGTGCCGTGCACAGTGTTGTCTTTCCCGCTCCGGATGGTGCGGAAAGAACAAACAGAATTCCGGTGCGATTAAAGTGGAGAGGGGAATTATTCAAGATTGGCGACCTGTTCGCGGATCCTATCCAGCTCAGCCTTGGATTGCACGACCCGACGGGAAATGACTGCGTCGCCGGCCTTGTTGCCAAGCGTGTTGAATTCCCGGAACATTTCCTGGGCAAGATAATCAAGCGTGCGGCCCGCCGGTTCCGATCCCGCGATTGCCTCGCGATATTGCGCAAAGTGACTCTCCAGCCGCGTAAGCTCCTCGGTGATATCGCTTCGTTCCGCCATCAGTGCGAGTTCCCGAGCGAGAGCCGGATCGCCGGGTGGAACCGGAGAACCGAGCTCCTCAAGACGATTTCTGAGATGATCGCGCCTCTGTTTCAGCACGGCAGGAACTCGAGCGCGTATTGCCTTGGTGGCTGACTCAAGCAGGCGTATACGTTTGAGTAGATCCGCAACCAAGTGCATTCCCTCCTTCCTGCGCATCGCCCCCATGCGCTCCAATGCCTGAGCCAGTGAAGACTGCACAGCGGGCCAGAGTTCATCCGCCACCGGAAGCTCCTCTGTGGTACCCTTCATCACTCCGGGTGATCTTAGCAACATTTCGAGCGAAATCTCACCAGGCAAAGCAAGCTCTTCACGAAGTCTCTGGAGTTCGATCATNNCGGATCAACACGCGCCGCGCCGCGGCCTTGTCGACAACAGTCTGCTGGAAGCCATCACCGGAGGATTCAAGTGCAATGGTAACATTCACCCGCCCTCGGCGCACAGCTCGCTGGACTGATTCACGTACTCTCGGTTCAAGTGTGATTAATGGCTTGGGTAATGCGACGGCGATTTCCAAGCCCTTGCGGTTCACAGAAGCACATTCCACAGTTATACATTGACCCGGTTGCTCTGCCGAGCCCCTGCCATGACCAGTCATGCTTTCCATGGTCAGTTTTTAGCCGGGCTCGTCGATTCCGGCAAGGTTGTGGTCGCTTGGACGAGGCTCATACACCAGGGATTTCCGTAAAATCCCAGAGAATCGGGCTCGTTGCTTTCCTCTCTGCGGGTAATCCAACCAATCGGCGGGATCGCAAAAAAGGTGTCCTGACGGATCCAGGCGTTCATCTGATTGAGAGGCGTTGATATGCTTGCTGAGGAGGGTGATGTCGCCAACGCCAGCAGCATGTCTGCCGCGGTTCCGGTTGGTCGCTCCGCCACCGCCTCGAACCACGGGTTGCTATTAATAGATCCACTCTGCCTGATCACACAAAAGCCCAAGGGGGTCATCCCGAAAGCTGTTGTCTCGATTTGCTCCCGTCCTCCCTCAACATTCTGTAGTATCGTTTCTGGAACGACAAAGGTTCCAACCGGCAGTTCAATCGTATGGTTTAGTGCGATAATTTTGCCTGTCCATCGGGGAGCGCCGAGTGCCCCTTTCAGATGAAGATCTGTCTGTAACTTCTCCTTTTCATGGCCGGGTCTAGCTGACAACAAAAGCGGCCCCTCTGTTCTGACATTGATATTCAACTGGACTAGCCCCGCAAGAGAGCTTCCGCTGTAGGCAGGAAAGATCGGCTCCTCTGTGTTTAAAACAAATCCGGGCGGCGAAAAAAAGGGGGTCAACACTGTTGGTAAGGTGCCTATAATGTTTTTAGCCACAAGGGTGCCTGCCACTAGAGCTGGATTTGTTCCCTGCGCCAGAACGCTCATTTCAGCATCACCGCGGCTTGCCAATCCCGCGATTTCGGGAAACGGAAGATCCTTGCCTGAGAAATCGATATGTCCCCTCCATGGGTCATCATGCCAGTCAAATTCACCGGAAAGAGCGAGAGGTTTATCACCATAAAGCGCAGTGCCTCCCGTGGTCGTGGCTTTGCTCAGCGAGCAGTTAATCGGAAGTGTTATTCCAGTCAGTGCCGACAAGCCCGGCACCTCCACCGAATGAGCTGTAAGCATCAAACTCCCTTCCACAGAGGGTTTGTCAAGAGTGCCACCAACCGTGAGCGACCCGTCAAGCACCCCCCCGCGAACACCCCATGCAGAACCGCCAAAGAGGGAAATCCAGCCATCCACGGGCACTCCATGAAGGTTGGCTTGTGCGCGTACGGCCGAAGTCCCGTCAGCTACGCGCAAGCCCCCCCTGTCAGCCACGATTCGAAATGGAGACTCGGCATGCAGGTTCATCGGAGAATTCGTTGCCGACTCCTGAACAAGGCTGCACGTTGCCCTCCCGCCGGTGGAATCAAACTTCAAGGTTAGACCGGCGAGGCTGGAGGAATCAGGGAGCGTTAACTTAGCGATTTTCAGCGTGCTGTGAATCTCGGGGCTTTCTGGGGTGCCGCTCGCCGACAACTCTCCCTCCAATGACCCGGTTGCAGGAATATGTTGCCCGAGAAGATCGGCCAATTCTTCTGCTTTGATGCCATGCAAGGTCAGATGAAGGGCAAGTGGATTCCCCATTTGGAGGTTTGAAATCAGATCGCCCGTCTCCCACAGCGCAGGGGCATTGACCGGTAGCGAAAAATCCCCTCTGACCAGCGGATCAGTTTTTCCATCACGAACTGCCGTGATTGATTTTGCCTCAAGTCGGGTTGGGGAAGCCGCAAGCTGCAGATCAAGCCTCAGCTCATTCTGCTGAAACTCTGCCTTGGAGCAATAGAGGTGACCGGGCGAATAAGTGCCCTCGAAGCTCCCAGACATGCCCGCTGTCGTCCACGGGCTGATCCATTTTGCAACCTTCACCTGAAAGGCACCAGAGTGACCCTTTGTCGAACCATCACCATGCCAAGTTCCTTGGGCGGCACCACCCCCGATTTGTGAAGCTGTGGAAATCCCGAGCTCCGCAAGACGCTTTGTCAGATTTCCCATGTTAAATTCCGCCATGGCCGCATAGGTATGGGGCCTGCTGTTCAAAACGCTACCTTCCATTTCGACCCGGTCATCCCCGCTCCAGGCCTCCAGATAGCTTAGCTTTGTTTTTTCACCTTCAAAAAGAAGACATCCGCGAAGCCAGTCAAGCGGCAGATTTCTAAGCTTCATTTTTGAGCCAAGGAGCGTGCAGTAACCTTCAGCCTTGTTTTCTGCGCCCTTGATCGCCCCTTCTAGGGCAAGACCTCCGGAGAGTTGGGAAAACTCGGTGCCTCCAAGTGCAGCGAGCGCCCCCGCATCCTCCAACTTTGCATGGAATGTCGCACTGAACGGTGCCTTAAGCGCTTGGTGCCAGTCTTCTGGAAGGTTGCTCTGTCCCTCTGCCTCCACTTCGTTGTCTTTCTGATGAAGGCTTAACTCAGAAAGTGTTAGCACGCGTCCCGTAAGCGTGGCGGCCACCCTAAGGGAGTCCCATCCCCTCCCCTCCCAGCGGAAGGCATCAGCTACCAGTCGCAGGGAACTTTCTGCCTCCAGCGGCCTGTCCGGATCTCCCCGAAAAGTGAAGCGTCCTTGTCTGATGGTTCCGGACGTGTGTTGCACTTCTTGCTTCGCCAGCATGGGGAGGGATTCAATTTTGAGGTTTTCTCCAACTATCGTGGCGTCCAACACATTCCTATTGTTGGAAAACCCGATCGCTCCATCCCCGCGGAGCAACCCTTCATCCACGGTACCGCGCACTCCAAATTCTAACCGATCCCGAAATGGTGTCAGCGTAAGCTCGTTTAGCTGAAGGTCATTGGCGAGATACAACTGGCCGATCTGAAGTGTGGAACCGGTCCAGCTTGCCTGAGCTGATGCAGCCGGGAACACCTGATGTGCCGACCCGACATCCAGCGCAGCTTCCGAATACCATACTGCTCCAGCCCAACGATTAGGGAGGGAAAGCATCAGCTCGCTGGTTGAAATCCGATAGTCGTCACCGATCACGATCAGATCGACCGGTCCAGCAGAGAAGCTGCCGGGTAAAGAGCCCATCCAAGGCAACTGGTAACGAAATCGCTCCCTTGTTCCTACGTCTGCTGTTTCAGCAACCTTGCCGCGCCTGTCAATCAGCAGTTTCGTATTTCCTGCCAGGATTTCCCGAATCAGAGGGCCCTGCGTGTCACGCGAAAGTCCGATCAGCGCAGGAAGAGGGGAAAATCGCACCTCAATCCAATCGCTTTTCAAAGAACTGCGGTGGTTTGCCGCTCCAAAGGAGGCGACAACTCCACTGGCTTGAACGTAACCGCTTTTTGTCAGCATCAGATGATCGATGGTGAGTTCGACCCCCTGATTCCATGCCGCAGTCTGGAGCCCAAGCCTAATGATTCCACATACGATGGGATTAAAAAAGACCCACCCAGTAATAAGAATCGCTAATAATGCAAAGGCCATCCATGCGGCAGGGGTTGCTGAACGGGCGGGGCGTTGTTCACGCCTTTCAGCAAAGCTCGGTTGGGAAGCCATGGGTTTTTGTGGAAAGAAGCCTAATTATGCTCAAGGCCCATGCTCTTTGTGAATGGGAATTCTTAAAGTAAGGTGCTGGTCACATGGATGCAGCGTTTAAATTAAGCGCACGCCCGCTCTTGCTTTGTTCGACACCCATCTACCTCATAAGGAATACAGGCCGCCGCACCAAAGGTACGACGGCCTGTTGTTCCCCCCAGAACAATCTTTCAATAAGTTGATCTTATGGGTTTTTGCCCGATATGCAACATCTTTTTCAAAAAATTTAGATTTTTTTCCGTTTATTCCATCCGGAGAGCAGCCGCAGGGGTAATTCGGGCTGCATGCCATGCTGGCACGACTCCCGCCACCAAAGCAGCGGCCGTCATCCAGAATGGCACAGCCATCAGATCCAACCAAGGATACGAAAGATCGATGCTCCAACCGAAGAATACCTTGTTGATCACCCAAGTCAGGACGAGCGCAAGTGCAGAGCCACTCAAGAGTCCCATCAGGCTGGCGATTATCCCGATCATGGCCGCCTCAGTCAGCATCATCTGGATAATTTGAAGAGCTGAAGCTCCCATGGAGCGCAGTACTGCGATGTCGCGGGTTCGCTCCAGCACCAGCATTCCCAGCGTAAGCATGACGCCTCCAACTGCAACTGCGATAGAAATGGTCCTCAGGACGGCGGTGACCGCGAAGGTCTGGTTAAAAATCTCCACGATTCTGGACCGCAGGGTGCGATTGTCATAACAGGCAAAGGCTTCCCTGCCACCGAATTCTTTGACGAAGTTTCTTTGCTCCTGCTCCATCACTTGCGGCGGTGTGCCAGGTTCGAAAAGGATCGCCAATGAATGAACGCCCTGGTCACCCCAATAGCGAAAGAATTGGTCAGCTCCGATCATGGCCATTCCCCGGTCCCGCGTATAATCGCGATAGAGATCCAAAACTCTCAGCGACAAGGGGCCACGGGGCGTTCTTAGTACTAAGATTCCGCCCGGGCCAAGATGGAGGCGTCTGGCGAGGCCCTCAGAGAGGGCAATTCCCTCACCCGAAAAAAGCGCCCTTGTCTTCCTTTTGTCATCCCCATGCAAAAAATCAATTGCCCCGCGGGCGGGACCGGAAATAACGCCTAGGGTCACTGCCTGATCCTGGAAAGTGCGTGTCTCAAACTCACGGAAGGTGCCAACGGCCTGCACGGACTTCCGTGCTTCCCACCATTCGGCAGCACCGGGAGGCAGTGTGTGGACGAGGCCCAACAGCTCATTGGCAGCCGGGGCAATGAAGAGATCTGCGGTGAGTGTCTTTCCAACCCAGTCGATCACGCTGCATCTAAACGAATGGATCATGACGGTGATCCCGACCATCATAGAAACGGCGGCGGCGAGGGCGGCGACGTTTGGGGCGGTCCGATGCAATGATCGGCGCGATTGCTCCATAGCCAAGCGGCTGATCATGCCCAACCTCAGCATTTTGTCGAATCCACCCTGCGGGTTCGTCACGATTCGCACGGCACACGGCACCATGAGGGAAAATCCGGCCAGGACAAGAAACGCGGCGGCAAAACCAAGCACCGGGGGCCCGGTTACGAGAGCTGCTGTAGAAAATAGCCAAGCCCCTCCAACAAGTGCCACTCCAGCGAAAGCAAGCCGTAGGGATGGAATAGGGAAAATCTCCGGCGCGGTTCCAGGATGAAGTACCTGCACCGGGTCTACCAGTGAGGCCTGCCGTGCAGGGATCAAAGCGGCGACAACGGAGGCACCCACGCCGGCAACAAGGCCGAGGGCTACTTCCGAACAGGTGGGCCATCCACCCCGAGCCTCCACCGGAAGATATAGTGTCGTTATAGTCCTTGCGACGGGCGCCGACAAAAGATCGGCCAGAAATGGAGCCGCCAGTACACCCAACAGCGATCCGACTACACCGATGAAGCCCGCTTCTCCAAGTACCATACCAAGTATCATCCTGCGCCCCACACCCACAGCGCGCAGAATACCAAGCGAGACGCGATTGCGAATGACTGCTGCTGCAGAGGCGTTGGCGACGAAGAACATGCCCACTAGGAGAGAAACGAGGCTGAGCGCAGAAAGGTTCATCTTGAAGGCAGAGAGCATGATTTCCACCTGTTGTGTTCGCTGCCCTGGTGGTGAAAGCGTGGCTGTGTCAGGAAGTAGTGGCCGGAGTTTCGCCATCACCATCTCTTTATTGGCGGGGCTTGATAATTTTATGAGGATGGTGGTGATATTTCCTAGCCTTCCCGTCCACTCCTGAACCGCTGCCAGATCCATGGCAACGACACGACCTTGTGCTCCTCCCGAGAGCGGCTCCCCTTCCAACTTAAACCCTATCATCACGTTTCGGGGGGCACCCATTCCCTGAAGGCGGATGTGATCCCCCACTTTTAGTTCGTGCTTTAGAAGAAACTCCGGCGTCACCGCAAGCAATCCAATAGGGTTGAGCCAAGCCGCCAGATCGCTTTGACCGCCTGTTCCAATCGTCGGTTGGAGGGTAAGCACGTCTGCCGCTGAGAACGTATCAACCCCAACGAGGTGTATAGATTCCCCAGGGAAATCAGGGAGCGTCACTAATGCCTCAATCAACGGGGTCGCGGATGCAACTCCCTCGACTCCTAGCACCTTGGGAAAGAGCGTTTCGGGCAGGTCGCCTCGAACCTCCAGATCTGCACGTCCCGTAATTTGAGTGAAGGCATTTTGAAAGCTTTCCGTTGCGCGCCGATTGGCAATGGTAATGGAGAGAAAAACCGCTACTCCCAACGCTATGCTTAGGAGACTCAGGAAGGCGTTTCGCGGATGTCGAAGCGACGGGCGTATCCCTGCTCTCCAGCAGATGATCCACTTGCCCGGGGATATCATTTGGGAGTTCCGGCAAGCAGGGCCGCAGCCCGTATGCGCCGTTCAAGACGGGCCAAGCCCTGAACAGTGTTAAGCTTGCTCCCATCCTTATCGCGGAGGTAGAAAACGTCGAGTGCAGCGTTCTGCTCTGTAGCTATTCGTGCCGCCTCGATCTTGATTCCGCCATAGGAGATTGCACGCATGAGATGATAGAGCAGCCCAATTCTGTCCGGTGCCTGTACTTCGAGAATGGTGCAGCTTGGATGGGCACTGTTGTTGACCAACACCCTCACCGCCAGCCCATCTTCCTCGGCAACCTTCACGGCGCGGGACTTACTGGTTGATTCCAGAACGTTCCTGCTGGGNNGCTGGGCGGGGATTGAAGTAATGAGGTGAGTTTTTCTTCAAATATCTTGCGGGCACGCTCCCTCGGCAGTGGCTCGTTTCGATGATTCGACACCCTGAACAGATCCAGCGCAAGGTGATCAACGCGCGTGTAGATATCCGCCCCCAAAACGTTGATGCCTGCTTCAAGAAAGGCCGCTGATATTCTTTCCAATAATCTGTCCCGATCCCATCCACAGATGATCACCTCGGCGTGGCCGGCCTCTGCATGATCGACCCATTCGATCATGGGAGCAAGATGAGGGCCGTCCATTAGTATCCCAGCTTCAAAAAAGCGCCGAAACAGCCGGATGTGTCTGCAAATTTCCTGCGGCTCCTTGAATGCTAGATAGCGTTCGGGCATTCCGAAAAATTGTGCGTCGATCTCTTGTGCATAGTCTGCGGAAAGCTTGTCAGCCACCTGTCTGCGTAGATCTTCCCGGCGGTGATGGCGTTCTTCGAGAAATCCTGCGCTGTCGGAAAGGTATTGTTTTGTCTGATGGTAGAGTTGCCAGACGAGTTGCTCCTTCCAGTCGCTCCATCCTTCGTCACTTGTGCCCATGCCGTCGGCAAGAGTCAGAATCATCAGCGCATCGAGTATATTGGGGTCACGGATGATCTCCGCAAATTCATTTACGGTGGCGGGATCTTCCAAGTTACGGGCGCGGGCCACGCCGGCAAGTTCTCCATGGGCATCCACAAGAGTGATGAGCGTTTTTCTTCTCTGGGGAGCCAGTTGCAGCCTCCTGGCAACCTTCTGTGCTGCAATTGCGCTTGCCTCTTCATGGTGCCTTGAGTTTGCGGCCTTGCCAGTATCATGAAGCAACATCGCCAGATAGAGCATGGCTGGATCTTCTAGGTGCCTAAAGAGGGCTGCATAGCGCTTTAGTCTTGGTTCTGTCGTGAAGAGCAGGCTGTCTATTTTTTCCGTGCAAAGCAGCGTGTGTTCATCAGCGGTGTAGCGATGAAAAAATTCGTGCTGAACCAAACAGGTTAGCGGCTCAAACTCCGGAAGAAATTTTCCAAGGAACCCAAGGTCATGCATGAGCCGTAGAATACGACTCACCTCTCCCTTGCGGGAAAGAATCGAGAGAAAAATTGTGCGATTCTCCTTTCCGTACTGAAACGTCCTGTCGACGAGCTGAAGACGCCGTTTGATTAGATCCTCCATTTCGGCGGAAAACCGGAGCACTCTGGTTAGAGCCAGCTGAAAAGCCCTCATCATCCGTGGCGGATCCTGGTTAAAAATATCCCGGTTTTTGGGGAATATTTCCCCGTGGCGGATGATGAATTCCCCTACAATTTCCCCGGTTTTTTTTCCGATGAGTTTATCAAGAAGGTTGTTCTCTGTGTGCTGAAGCTCCTTGGCCCGTCCAAGCGCCAGTGTCGTGATCAGATAAATCTGGCGTGTGTGACGATAATAATCCCTCATGAAGGATTCGCATCTTCGGAGGATGTTTTTTTCCGGGTACCCCAACGCCGTGGCGACCTTACCCTGAAGTTGAAGCGTAAGCTGGTCGGCAGCCCTGCCGGTTTGGTAGTGCATTTCCGTCCTGACTCGTAGGAGAAAATCATGCGCTTCTTCGAGGGTCTTTCTCTCCCGTTCCCTAAGGATTTTAACTTCAACCAAGCGAGTCAGCGTGTTGGCCCCTGCATGAAACATTCCCGTCCAGAGCAGGTTTTGATAGAAACGCAGCCCGCCGCAACCTGATTTGATATTAGGTTCCTGCATGTAAACGCTGGGACCGAATTTGACGCGGAGTTCCTCGAGATTTTCCATCCTCCAGGAGATGTATTCCTTTTCATAACCGCGGATGCATGAGGATTCGAAAAGGTTTCTGAATTCCTCAAATAATCTTTTGTCTCCCGTCAGCCATCGGCTCTCCAGCATCGCCGTTTTGGTGGTCATGTCCTCATTGGCTTGGGTGATGGCCCCCTTGATCGTACGCGTGGCGTGGCCTATCTTGAACCCAAAATCCCACAGGGCCATCAGAGTCAAGGAAATGATCTGTTCCATCTCCGGCGTAGGTTTTCGTCCTTCGTGGAAGAAGTTGATATCCACATCACTGTAAGGGTTGAGTTCTCTGCGGCCATAGCCGCCGAATGCGCTTACCATCAGCCCTTCCGGTTCCTTCCCGCCAGTCACCCTGCGGGAAAAATGCCGAAAGATCCCCCGAAATACAATATCGACAAGTTCGGCTCTCCGAGCGGCAATCTCCTTGCCTCCACCACCGGCACGATGCCAGAGCTTCAGTCTGTGCTCTTCGCGCTTGAGAAGAGTCTGGAGTTTCTGAATTGGAAGTTCTTGTTGGTCATTCAGTACTGCTGCCAAGTTTTTTGCCACCTCGCGCTGGATGCGAGCGCGATGTTCAGATATAGGAATGATTCCGTCCATGGGCTACCTGGGAACAGAAATGACGATCTCAACGCGCCGATTAAGCTGCTGTTGCTCCACTGTACCGGTGGCAGGCACCAAAAGATGACTCTTCCCAAGGCCCACCGTACTTATTCGCGAGGAATCGAGGCCCATCATGCTACTCAACCAAGCTTTCACCGCTTCGGCCCGCTTCAGACTAAGCTGAAGATTATATTCATCCGTTCCGAATGAGTCGGTGTGCCCCTCAATCCGAAATAAAGCAGTAGCGTTTTTTTTGATAAGGTTCCCCAGTTTCGCAAGAGTTGCTGCGGCATCAGGTTTTAATATCGCTGAATCATACTCAAAGAGGAGGTCTGTTGGCATGAGGATCGGCGCCGTATTGTTTTTTACCAATCCTTGATTTCCTAGGAGTTCATCAATGGAACTGAACTGCTCTGCTCCGCTTACTTTGCCAATAGTAGGCTGAGTACCGGTACCGTCTTGCGGTTCAGGTAGCTTAAGTGCGTCATCTGTTTTCATCGGAATGTCCGACGACACACCTGGATCAAGCTCATTTTTAACCTTTGGAAGCACGTTTTCCAAACCTGTTGTGGAACCTTGGGGCTCAGGATTATCAACTGGGATGCTCTCACTGGGTTTTGCGAGAAACTGTTTACTTCCCATGACCATACCGGTTTGATCTGAACCAGGAGATTCCTTTCCTAAATCGACAGGTCTCTGTGGGAGCGGAATTGGTGTTGATTGCGGAATGTCTTCCAGAGTTTTGGGATCAATCTCGACTCTCTTCATCCTAATTGGTCTAGGAACTACGCTGTCGTAGCTTTCCGGAGAAAATCCCGGCATAACCCAGTCGCCTGCCTTTTTGAAAAAGGCTAGGTGAACCAATATTGAGAATCCAAAACAACAGGTTGCAAGCGCCAAAAACATCCTTCGGTTTCCAGAATTCCGCTTATACATCAATGCTGTTCCCATGAATTGATGATACTAGTCTGATCTCGTAAAAATTGCTATTTCTTACCCTCCTTCTGATAAATTCTCTTTGCGATGCTTTTCAAACAATGATCAACGTAGTTTTTTTATAAATGGATTGTTCACAGCATTGACTGATCAATGACTTTTTTAAAAAGAATATATTAATCTTAATAGTGTGTATAGAAACCAAAACGATAACCCAAATTATTATCTATAAGCAACATACAGATAAATTTATGACGTGAATCATCAGCCATTGCGTATCGAGAAGCTAGGCGAAACATGTTCCATGAAACAGAAATTCCACAAACCGGCACACCATTTCACATTTTCTTCGCAATGAATTCACCAAAAGTACAAAGCTTTATAATTTTTTGTAAGTAATTGTAATTTAGATTAATATAAATAAGTTCCACGTGGAACATAATTACCAATATTTTTAATGTTTATCTACCCAACACCATTCGATGTGATTGTTATAGGGGCCGGCCATGCCGGGGTAGAAGCTGCTCATAGCGCCGCTCTGATGGGAGCCAGCACACTCTTATTGACCCAGAACGCGGACACTATAGCACAGATGTCATGTAATCCTGCAATTGGAGGACTTGCCAAGGGACATATGGTAAGGGAGATAGATGCCCTAGGTGGGATTATGGGGTTGAATACCGATGCTACAGGAATTCAGTTCAGGATGCTAAATGCTTCAAAGGGTCCGAGTGTCCGTGCACCACGAGCTCAATGTGACAAAAAGGCATATCAACTCAGGATGAAGTCAATCTTGGAAAAACTTCCCAATCTTACGCTTATGCAAGCCAACATTACCAAACTGTTGGTCACTAGGGGTAAGGTGCAAGGAGTGGAGACTAACCTTGGTATCAACTTCCTGGGTAAAACGGTGGTGGTCACAACTGGTACCTTTATGAGAGGGCTTCTCCATGTTGGGCTGCGCACACAAATCGGAGGACGTATGGGGGATACCACCTCTAGCTTGAGCGAAAACTTAATTGAGCTTGGTTTTGAAGTCGGCCGATTCAAAACAGGGACACCATGCCGACTGTTGGAAAAATCGATTGATTTTTCGCGCTGCGAAATCCAGACAGGAGATATACCGGAGCCCCTCTTTTCCCATATTCCAGAAACGATCATCAAGGAGAAGAACGATCTCCACACGCTGAATTTCTTTGAGGATGGAATGTTCCATGTGGAACAAATCCCGTGTTGGATCACTTATACAACAGAGCAAACGCACGAAATCATACGATCCAATCTTCACCTGTCCCCTCTCTACGCAGGGGCTATTGAAGGAGTGGGTCCTCGCTACTGTCCATCGATTGAGGATAAAGTGGTGAAGTTTGCCGATAAGAGCCGCCACCAGATATTTCTGGAGCCAGAGGGTCTTCACACAGGAGAAATTTATGTCAACGGTGTCTCCACCAGCCTTCCCTATGAAGTACAATACGACTTCATCCGCTCCATTCCCTCATTGGAAAAAGCCGTAATCCTCCGGCCCGGTTATGCAGTGGAATACGATTATTGCCCACCGCATCAACTCCACACAACACTAGAGACAAAACGAATTGAAAACCTCTATTTTGCTGGACAGATCAATGGAACATCAGGCTATGAAGAGGCTGCTGCTCAAGGCCTTATGGCCGGTATTAATGCAACTTTGAAGGTTGAGGGTAAGGGACCGTTGATTCTTCGCCGCGATGAAGCCTACATTGGAGTCCTCATCGATGATTTGGTTACGAGAGGAACCTCCGAACCTTATCGGATGTTCACAAGTCGCGCAGAATTTCGCCTTCGCCTTCGTCAGGATAACTGCGATCTCAGACTCACACAAAAAGCCATTGAATTGGGCACCGCCTCCACGGAAAGGAGAAAAAGCTTTCTCAACAAGCAAACAAAAACACACGAATTACATTCAGAAGCTGCTGTAATTCAACAAGATGGAATATCATTAAGCCAATGGCTGAAGCGGCCCGGAAATACTAGTGCAAAGCTGCCCGTGAGCCTTGGATGCCGCTATGCGCCGGAAATATGGAATCTCGTGGAGACCGATCTGAAATACGAAGGCTACCTCCGCAGGGAACAGGATCAAATTATGCGTCAAAAGCGCCAAGAGGAACGACACATTCCAGCCTCAGTTGATTATGCAGCCATTCCCAGCATGAGATTGGAAGCACGACAAAAACTCCAAAACTATGCGCCGGAGACATTGGGCCAAGCCTCCCGAATCAGCGGAATCACACCAGCGGATATTTCGGTGCTCGCTGTCTGGATCAGGAAATTGGAGAGCTCGGTACCAAGACCCACAAGCAGTATTTCTGATTGATCAAAATGGATCCCTCAAGAAATAAGGATACGCGCAGCAGCCGCATCCACCGAAGGGTCTAGCTTAAAAAGAACATCGACACCAGCCAAGACGAACAACGCGTGAACAGCCGGAGTCAACGCTGCCAAGGCGAATCCGCCACCCTGCCCGGCAAGCTGGCGGAGAGCTGAGATTAAGACGCGAAGGCCGGCACTGCTGACGTAGGAGAGTTGCGCGCAGTCGAAAATGATATGCTGATCCGCAACTTCAAGCAAGGGGAGGAGGGCTTCTCCAAGAAGTGGGCTGGAGGTGGCATCGAGCCGACCAGCAAGATGAAAAACCGGAATCTTCCCTACAACAGAACGGGTAATCTTCATCCTCCAGCCTTAGCATATTGATAAAAGAAGCGCTGAAGAAATCGCATATTTTCAGCGACCTTCCCGTGGTTTATTCAGGGCTTCCCTACAAACCTAAATTCCACAATCCGGCAATGAGGCTTCAAACAAAATCCTAGGTTGCCCAGAAAGAGAGAGAATCTTTTTGACGCACGGGCGGTAGAAACAGAATCTCTATCACTACTTATGGCAACGACAACTTACGACCTCATCGTCATCGGAGCAGGACCAGCCGGATATGTCGGCTCAATCCGTGCCGCGCAGCTAGGCAAACGCGTCGCTGTGATCGACATCGAACGCGGTGGTGGCACCTGTAACAACTGGGGCTGCATACCTACCAAGGCACTTCTCAAAAATGCAGAGCTTTATCATCAGATGGCCCACAGAGCTGAGGAATTCGGATTTAAGATTGAGGGGCTCGACTATGACTGGACGAAGATCATCAAGCGATCGCGCGATGTTTCGGAAAAGGGCTCGGCCGGCCTCGATTACCTTTTCAAGAAAAACAAAATCGATTTCCTGCGCGGTACCGCAAGTCTGAACAAGGCGGGCGAAGTCAGCATTAAAGCTGCCGATGGCAGTGAGACAACGTATTCTACGAAGGATATCCTGGTGGCCACAGGCTGTGTCACACGCCCACTGCCCGGCCTGCCCTTCAACGGGAAAAATGTGATCGGCTCCAAGGAGGCACTCTCCCTTCCGAGTCAGCCCACGTCTATCGTGATCATCGGCGCCGGTGCTATCGGGGTGGAATTCGCATATTTTTTCAATGCTTTCGGGACAAAGGTAACAATGGTCGAGCTGATGCCCAATCTCCTTCCTGTCGAGGACACCGACGTTTCAGTCGCACTGGAAAAAGCCTTCAGCAAACAGGGGATCACCCTCCTGCTTGGACATAAAACTACCAAGACGGAAGCTACCGACAAAGGGGTGAAAATCACGGTGGCAGATCCCAAGGGTGTCGAAAAAGTTGTCGAAGCAGACCTTGCGCTGGTCGCCATCGGAGTCCAGCCACTTCTACCAGGGGGCAGCCTCCAACTTGGATTGACGGAACGCGGCTATATCAAAACAAATGAACGCTACGAGACCACGATCAAGGGTGTCTATGCTGCCGGAGACATCATCGGTCCCCCATGGCTCGCGCATGTCGCCAGCTACGAGGCGATTCAGACCGTGGAAGGACTCTATGTTCCAGGATTCAAACCGAAGAAAGTGACCATCTTCCCGGGCTGTACCTACTGCCATCCGCAGGTAGCCAGCATCGGACTTACCGAACGTGCCGCGAAAGAAAAGGGGATCAAATATAAGGTCGGCAAGTTTGCCTTTATGGCAAGCGGCAAGGCGCGCGCCATTGGAGAGCTCGATGGATTTGTGAAACTCATCGTCGGCGAACTGCATGGAGAAATCCTTGGAGCACATATCATCGGCGAGTCAGCCACTGAGCTGATTGCCGAGCTGGGTCTCGCAATCAATCTTGAGGCTACGTACGAGGAACTGATCGAGACGATCCATTCACATCCCACACTTAGCGAAGCTGTTCATGAGGCAGCCCACGCTTCGCAAGGGCACGCGATCCACGCCTGATTCCCAAATTCAGCTGCACCACACCTCTTTCAAAAAAAGTTCAGCGACCTGATATGTAAGACATCGATATCTCGGAGGGTCTAGCGTCGTTCGCCAGGTGAGCACAGATCTAAAAGCAGCCGTCAGCAAAGTTACCGAGGTCAAACTGATCTTCTGGGTGATCAAGATCGCCGCTACGATGTTTGGAGAAACGGCTGGAGATGCCGTCGCGAAGTCGATGCAACTCGGGTATGTAGCAGGCACGGAAATCTTCGCAGCCATCTGCATGGCGGCAATTTAATGGAGTTTCTGTACTCAGCGCACTCCTGGCACTCACCTCGGCAGCCTACTGTTTAGCGAAGTTCTCTCGCCCTTTTGTTTTGATAGTCGCAGGCATCTTGCTCTTCACGCAGCGGGCGGCGCAAATATGCCACTGATCGACCCTATGCACGTAAGGCCTGAATTTCAGCAGCGCGATCTGCTGCCTTGAAAACAGAGGTTCCGGCAACCATCACATCGGCTCCCGCCGCACGGCATAAAAATGCGGTTTCCGGCGTGATGCCCCCATCTACCTCAATCAGAAAATCGAGCCCCAGCTCTTTTCTCAAACCCGCTGCCTCTCGAATCTTGGGGAGCATCTCCGGGATGAAAGCCTGCCCTCCAAATCCCGGCTCGACCGTCATGACGAGAAGAATGTCGAATCGTCCAAAAAGCGTTCGGGCCTGATCCAACGGAGTTCCGGGCTTGATCGACAGACCCGCCTTTTTCCCTGCCGACCGCACCCGGTCGAGGGTGACCCCGGCATCATGATTGGCTTCCAAATGAGAAGTTACTGAAGCGGTGCCGTGCAAAAACTCTTCAAGATAACGATCGGGACGCTGAATCATCAAATGAACATCAAGGGGTAGTGAGGTATTCCGCCCGGCAGCTTCGACGACAACGCGCCCAAAAGAAATATTTGGAACGAAGTCCCCATCCATTACATCGCAATGAATCCAGTCTGCTCCGGCTCGGGTCACGCTGGCAACCTCGTAGCCGAGTCTGGAAAAATCACTTGCCAGAATCGATGGGGCTATAAGAGAAGGCATGGGAGGAGAAAAAGCCGAAAAGCTNNAAAGCTGAAAAATGCAAGAAAGACGAGCCGAGAAGTGACACAGTACATTATTAATCAAACACTTGGCAATAAATGCAGGCTATGGCAACGCCGACAACAAGCCGACGGATTTATAAAATCCCTCAAGTTTCAGGATTCAAGTTTCTGCCCCGCCCTGCCTAAGCTCCCCGCTAAATGAGGGACTTCATGAGTGAGCACCAACATAATGACGAAGAGCTGATAGATCTGAACAGCGATGAATTCTTCATGGGACAGGCGCTACGTCAGGCGTTGAAGGCTTACGAGGCTGGGGAGGTGCCGATTGGTTCGGTTGTCGTGCGCGAAGGACGTATCATCGCAAGGGCCTTCAATCAAGTGGAGACACTGAAAGATGCCACGGCCCATGCCGAGATGCTGGCGATCACCCAGGCCGAAAATGCCGCGGGAGACTGGCGGCTTACCGATTGCGATCTCTACGTGACCAAGGAGCCGTGTCCGATGTGTGCGGGGGCGCTTGTTCATGCGCGGGTGCGCCGAGTCATCTTTGGCTGCCACGATCCTCGTGGCGGCGCAGCAGGAGGGCTTATCAATATTCTTCAGCTGCCGGGTCTCAATCATCGTTGTGAGATCCTTTCCGGGGTTCTCGCAGAGCAGACAGGCAGGCTGCTTAAGGAGTTTTTTTCTTCGCGAAGGGCATAGGGAGCCTGCAGGGGTAGCATCAAGTGGGTAAGAGCGGCATGCAAAAGAGCTTTAACAGGAGTGCATAAAAGGCGTAGGTTTTCCAACCACACCCATGCGCATTACCCCCCTTTGTTTGATCGGAGCCATATTGCTTCAAGCTTCCCAACTCCATGCGGAGAAGATTCCCGTCGTCTCGTGGAAGAAAGACCCGGCAGGAGTCACACTGGCCCTTAATCCCGGAATCCTCCGGCTGATTGTTTGCAGCGATCGGATAGTCAGGGTGGTTTACACCACAACTGCTGCGATGCCCGCACTTCAGAATTTCACCCAGATCAAGAAGTGGACACCAGTCGATTTCTCAGTGAAGGAAACGCCCGACAATATCGCGGTGACAACCAAGTCCCTGACAGTACAGGTGAATCGCGCTTCAGGCGCGATCTCATTCCTTGATCCCTCAGGAAAGGAAATTCTTGCCGAGCCAGAGGACGGCGGGAAGGTAATGAAGCCGGTAGTCGTCAACAACGAGAAAGCGTGGCAGCCACAGCAAACTTTTCAGTCCTCGTCCGATGAGTATCTCCACGGCATGGGACAGTATCAGGATGGAAATTGGAACCTGCGTGGCATCACGCTCGAGTTGCGCCAGCAGAACACCCAAGTGGTCGTTCCGTTCCTCGTCTCAAGCCGTGGTTACGGGGTTCTCTGGAACAATGCCTCTTGGTCGTTCTTCAACCCCAATGACGATCAGATTCCCCTTCAGGGAGGCGGAGTGGCAGCAGATCCCAACATGCCAAGAGCAACCGAGCAACTTCCGGGAGCCATGTCAGGTATAAAGCCGGCAGCCACACCGACACCTGCCCCGACTCCGCTTCCCGCTCTTCCCACTGGAACCTTCACGGCCAAGCAGGCGGGGGACTATGTCTTTTTTGCCTCCAATGGGAACCGATCTGCAGAATTATCTATACTAGTGGATGGAAAGCCAATCACGGGCATAGTCAATATGTGGACTCCATATGCCGTGACAGGCGTCGCCAAACTCGAGGCAGGACAGACCGTGCAAGTCCAAATCCGCGGTGGAGGCAATAACGTCAAGCTCGCGGTTCATGCCAAGCAGGACGACAGGACGGTGTTCCGTTCACAGGTTGGGGATGCGATCGATTACACCTTCTTTTATGGTCCTTCACTTGATGATGTGATTGCCGGCTATCGCACGGCAACCGGTGTGGCTCCCCTTCTTCCCAGATGGGCCTTCGGATTCTGGCAGTGCCGCGAACGATATCACTCCCAGCAGGAATTGCTTGATAATGCCATCGGATATCGCGCTCGCTCTATTCCTGTGGATGCAATCGTCCAGGACTGGCAATACTGGGGAAAATACGGGTTTGGATCTTATCAGTGGGATGAGTCGACCTACCCCGATCCGAAGGGGATGATCAAGACACTACACGATCTTAATTTTCATCTGATGATCACCGTCTGGCCGAATCCGAGTGGGACTGCGAATGCTGCACTCAATAGCATCCACGCATTGGTCCCCGACCCGGAGGATTCGGGTTTCCACATATATGATGCAACAAATCCTGATGCCCGTAAGCTCCGCTGGAAACTGCTCAACGATGCCTTCTTTTCTATCGGCATGGATGCTTGGTGGCAGGATGCAGCGGAACCGACGGATGGCGGCAACATTCTAAATGGCAAAACGCTCTTCCTCGGTTCCGGCAACAGGATTCGCAATTCTTACCCGCTTTTTCACAGCGAAGGTGTCTATGAAGGACAGCGTGAGACCGATCCTAACAAACGCGTCTGCATCCTGACACGCTCCGGATATCTTGGCCAACAGCGTTTCTCCACCATTATTTGGTCTGGCGACATCAACGGAAACTGGGTGACTTTCAAACGCCAGATCCCCGCCGGGCTTAATTTCTGCATGGCTGGCATTCCCTACTGGACGACGGATTGCGGAGGCTTTTTCCGCCCAGATGATCAGCACACCTCCCCGGATTACAATGCTCTTCAGGCCCGATGGTTTGAGTGGAGCACCTTCACTCCGATCCTGAGGATTCATGGCTGGCAGAGCGAGACGGAATTCTGGCATTGGCTCCCTGACACCCAGAAGATCCTCATCGCCTACGACCGTCTCCGCTATCGGATGCTTCCTTACAATTACTCGGTGGCTTGGCAGGTCACCGCCTCGGGCTCCACCATGATGAGGGGATTGCCCATGGACTTCCCGAATGATCCGGCCGTGCAGCCCATCAGTGATGAATACTGCTTCGGACCGTCTCTTCTTGTGATCCCCGTCACAGATCCTGGAGTTGATCATCGTAGTGTCTATCTCCCGGCTGGAAGCGGCTGGTATGACTTTTGGACCGGCGAAAAGTTCCCCGGAGGAACTACACAGAACGCAGAGGCCCCACTCGACCGAATTCCCCTTTATGTCAAGGCAGGCGCCATTCTTCCACTCGGACCCGAGCTTCAATGGACCAGCCAGAAACCGGCCGATCCGATCGAGCTGCGCGTCTATACTGGTGCGGACGGGACCTTCACTCTTTATGAGGATGAAGGCGATAGCTATCGCTACGAAAAGGGCGCCTATGCCACCATTCCGATCTCCTGGAATGAAGCAACCCAGACACTGACCGTCGGCGATCGCAAAGGATCATTTCCAGGAATGCTTGCCAGACGGACATTCCACGTGGTCTGGGTAGGACCCGGCCAAGGTGTAGGCTCGGAAGAGGGTAAAAGCACTCAGACGATCATCTACGGCGGACAAGGAATTTCTGTGAAGAAGAGCTGAGCGGCACATCCTGGTTCTGATGGATTCCGAAGAGCGGAAAACTTTACTTTTCCGCCTTTCCGCCGTTCATTGGCAATTCCCCAAAATGGGCCCTTTTCATGTTTAACTGGATATTAAAAAAAATAGTCGGTTCTAAAAACCAGCGCGATGTGCGCCGGATGCTTCCTGTCGTCGCCAGGATCAACGAAATTGAGAGCGGTCTTCATTCGCTTCCGGAAGAGGCCCTCAGGGAAAAGACAGCCGCATGGAAAGAGGAACTTTCCCAGATAAATGACCCCGCCCTGCTAAAAAAAAGGCTGGATGATATCCTGCCAGAGGCTTTTGCCGTTGTGAAGAATGCAGCCCGCCGGATGTGCGGGATGCAATTCAGCGTCTGCGACCAGCCGGTTCAGTGGAACATGGTTCACTTCGACGTGCAGCTCATCGGAGGGATCGTCCTGCACAAGGGTCGCATCGCTGAGATGGCCACTGGTGAGGGAAAAACCCTCGTTGCCACGCTATCGCTCTATCTCAACGCCCTATCAGGACGGGGCGTCCATTTGGTCACCGTCAATGACTACCTCGCCCGGCGTGACGCCGAGTGGATGGGCCAGCTCTACGGTTACCTTGGCCTCACCACCGGCATCATACAGCACGATCAGTCTCCTGAAGAACGCCGCGCCCAGTATGAGTGCGACATTACCTATGGGACGAACAGCGAGTTCGGCTTCGACTACCTACGTGACAACGGCATGGCGACGAGCCGTGAGCAGCAGGTGCAACGCGGCCACTTCTTCGCCATCGTCGACGAGGTTGATTCGATCCTGATTGACGAGGCCCGGACCCCCCTCATCATCAGTGGACCAGCTACCGTCTCCACCCATCAGTTCGACCGTTTCAAGCCTCTCGTGGAGCAGCTTGTCCGCAAGCAGACCGCCCTCGTCAATCGCCTCATCGCCGAATCCAAGGAACTTTTGGAGAAAGGGGACAAGGAACAAGCCGGATTGGCCCTCTTCAAGGTCAAGCTGGGCCAGCCCCGCAACAAGGGATTACTTCGCGCCATGGAGGATCCCGAGTTGCGGCGACTCACCGATAAGGCGGAATTGTCCTTCTATCAGGACACCTCAAAGGATGCCCTCGTCGCTCTTAAGGAGGAACTCTATTTCACTATCGAGGAGAAGCAACAGGAGGCTGATCTGACCGAGATGGGACGTAATTTTCTTAACCCTGATGATCCAAATGCCTTCGTCCTGCCTGACCTACTGACCGAGTTTGCCGACATCGAGTCCAACCCGGCCCTCAACGATGCGGACGAGGCCGCCCAGAAGGCCGCCCGCCAGCAGCACTGCGACACCTCCGCCGAGCGGATGCACAACATCGCCCAGCTGCTCAAGGCATACTGCCTCTACGAAAAGGATGTCGAATACGTGGTCGAGGAAAACAAAGTCATTATTGTGGACACCTTCACAGGGCGTAAAATGGCAGGACGCCGCTGGAGCGACGGACTCCATCAGGCCGTAGAAGCCAAAGAAGGGGTGCAGATTGATCGGGAGACCCAAACAATGGCGACGATAACCATCCAGAACTATTTCCGTCTCTACGAGAAACTCTCGGGCATGACCGGTACGGCGGAGACAGAGGCCAATGAATTTCACGACATCTATGGACTGGATGTCACTGTTATTCCAACCAACCGGAATGTCGCGCGCATCGATGAGAACGACCGGATTTACAAGACCCGCCGTGAGAAACTCGCAGCCGCCATCGAGGAGATCAAGAGCTCCCATGGTCGTGGACAGCCGATCCTAGTCGGCACTGCCAGCGTCGAATCTTCCGAAGTGCTGAGCCGGATGCTCAAGCGTGAACATATTCCCCACACCGTCCTCAATGCCAAGTTCCATATGCAGGAGGCGGAAATCGTATCACGCGCTGGGCTTCGCGGGGCCGTTACCATTTCCACCAACATGGCCGGTCGTGGGACTGACATCAAACTTGGCGAAGGAGTATCGGAACTCGGCGGCCTCTTCGTTCTGGGCACCGAGCGCCATGAATCCCGCCGCATCGACCGCCAGCTTCGAGGACGTTGCGCCCGTCAGGGTGACCCGGGCCGTTCCCGTTTCTACATCAGCTTTGAGGACGACCTCATGCGCAACTTCGGTGCAAGCGATCGCATGACCAAAATCATGGAGACCTTTGGTATGAAGGAGGGAGAGGAACTCGAGCACCCATGGCTCAACCGTTCCGTTGAAACGGCGCAGAAGCGTGTCGAACAGCGCAACTACCTCATGCGCCGCCGCACGTTGGAGTTCGACGACGTTATGAACCAGCAGCGGGAGGTCATCTACGGCTACCGCAATGAAGTCATGGATGCGGAAAATCCCCGCGCCTTGATCCACGAGGTCATCACAGAGATCGTACCCAAGAAAGTCGCAGGGTTCCTCACCACCGAGAACAGTGACTCGGAACCCGATGTCGCCGGTTTGCTTCAGTGGGTTAACACTACGTTCCCTGTCGGACTGACCGCAGAGAAGTGCGCCTTTGAGACTCGTTCCATCCAAGAGAATGGAGAATTTCTACTCGAAACCATCACCGAGGCATACGACAGGAAGGCAGCCATCGAAGATGCCGCAGCCCGTAGCGGTCTAGAGAAGTATGTCATCCTCAACGCCGTGGATCGGCTTTGGCAGGAACATCTCTACGCCATGGATGGACTCCGTGAGGCAGTCTATCTCCGCGCCTACGGCCAGAAGGATCCGCTTACCGAGTACAAGACCGAGGCCTACGCCATCTTCGTCGAGCTGATGGAGAACATAAAAAACGAGGTGCTCAATAACCTCTTCCGCAGTACCACCAACCTACAGGCCTTTGAGCAGCTCCTTGCCTCCCTCCCGCGTCACCTTATGCAGCGGGACCTGCTGGAGCCCCGGCAGGGAGGAGAGAATCTCCAGAGTCTGCAGACTCCACAGGCGGCAGCCCATGCCCCAAATTCGCCAAAAACCTCTTCCAACGAACTGCTCTTTGACATTCCCGCATATAAAAAACCGGTGGTGAAGGCAGGCAGGAATGATCCTTGTCCGTGTGGCAGCGGAAAGAAGTTTAAGTCTTGTTGTGGACGCACATCATAAGCGGTACGGGCTGATGTGTTTGGCAGATAGTTGTGTTGCCATAGGCTTGCAGTAAGCTCATGCACCGCCTAGATCCCGTACCTTCCATTGCATGCACTGATGATATTCTTCATCAGTGGTTTCTCTGAAGAGACGGACTACATGGAAGTACGCCAACTTCAGCACGCCGTGGCCTGGGGCGCCAGGCCGCCATCTGGATTACCCTTGGCAATGGCCCAAACAAGACCGGCACGATCGGCTCATGTCTAACCACGTGAGAACATTAGGGAATAGTGCTTCGATCCAAGTTCGACACCCATTCCGCTCCTGTAATGGTCAACCGCTTAGTAAATCATCGGATCGCCGAAAAACCCTGGCCCGCCCATCGGACCGTAGTACCCTTGCCACTCCTCCCATTCGGCCTGATCCATCCGAATGGCTTTTTCGTTCGCAATTTCAGGATCGACCTTCTTTGTGTAAAGTATCTGCTGGTACTGCTCAAACTGGGTGTTTCCTCCAACAAGGAGAAGGTTCCTGCGCGCATCGGCAAGGATGAAGAGGGTTTTCCCTTTTCTGGTCACTTGGGTGATATGCCCCTGAGGGAGAGATTGGATCCGTGCGATCTGCGCAGGAGTCGTGGGTTTCACAGCTCGGAAGCCGGCTTCGGCGAGGAACTTTTCTTTCTGCTGGAGATGGTTGGCGCAAGCTGGGAAGAGAAGAGAGATGGCGAGAAGTGGGAGGTAACGGTTCATGAGGTTTGACTCTGCTTGTAAGCGAGTATCGCCTGGAGTCCAAGAAGAAGAAAGCCCCGGCCAGATTCCGTTTCGATTCAGTTCGCTGAACTGGCATGATGCCTCAATGAAAACCGATCAGGAGCTTTACAAACGTCTACGAGCGTTGTCCAAGGAGGAGCTCTGGAATGCGAAGGCGTCGCGATTCGATGCCGCTTCCCCTCGCGATAGGATGGAGAATGTGGCTGTTATCCGAGCGGTCGGGATGATTTTTTCCCGATTTGGAACGGAGGAGGAAAAGCGTGCTGTGAGGGAATGGCTGATGGAACTGCTCCATGATCCGCAGGAAAAGATCCGCAGATATGCGATGACGGCACTTCCAAAGATCGGCGGCGGCGAAGGGGCAGAGGCACAAATGCTATCCCTCCTGGAGACCTGCGAGGACCGGGAGCAGAGACATCTTGGTCGCGCGCTGGAAAAAGTCGGAGGGCTGGCAACACTTGTGGCTACTAAAAGGGGAATATCTTTGCCGAGCCTGTCCGAGCAGAAAGTGAAGGCCGCCGTGATGCGGAAAGAAAAGCCGAGTGTTGTTCGGATGCAGGCACTGCTGCCCGCGGATCCCTCATGGAAAATATTCCTGCGCTGTCGGAGGGGCCTGGAGAAAATCGTGAGGGAAGAAGCGGAGGAGTTACTTCCAAAAGAGATCTTTCTGATGGGGGAAGTTAAGCCTGGTTGTCTGACCCTGATGCCGCTGAAGCCTTTCTCCCTGGCCCTGCTCTACAAGCTCCGCTGCTTTGCCACGGTCGGATTCAGCCTTGGATCAGTGAGTGATGGAGATGCCCAATGGGTGGAGAAAATCGCCAGCACCATCGGCTCCGCCAAGACCCGGACGATCATGCTTGCCGCGACGGAGGGTGCAGCTCGCTACCGATTGGATTTTGCGGGACGAGGACATCAACGCGGGACACTTCGTCAGGTGGTGGATCGTGCCTATTCGTTGAGTTCCCAGATTCTGAATGATGCCCGCGAAGCGCCTTGGTCGATTGATGTGATTCCAGTTGGCTTGGGAGGATCTCTAGAAGCTACCGCCAGGGAATCCTCGCTAGAACTCCGTCCGCGCCTCTATCCCGATCCCCGACTTTTTTACCGAAGGGATGACATCGCGGCTGCATCGCATCCACCACTTGCAGCCTGCATGGCCAGATTGGCTTTCGAACCCGACCAGAAAGTCATCTGGGATCCCTTCTGCGGTTCGGGTTTGGAGCTGATTGAACGATCTCTCCTCGGTGGCGTGATACACGCCTATGGTACCGATTTAGATCCGAAGGCGATCGAGGTGGCGCGGGTGAATTTCGTGGCGGCACAGTTGGACTCCACGCTGGCAGAGTTCACTTGTTCTGATTTTAGGGGGGCCTGTAAAACAGCGCGCATTCAACCGGGTAGCGTCTCACTGATCATCACCAACCCGCCGCTGGGGCGCCGAGTGCGGGTGAAGGATATGCAGGGACTCTTCGCCGATCTTTATGCTGCCTCCGGAAGAGCATTGCGATCAGGCGGCCGGCTCATTTTTGTCAATCCACTCCGTAGCGGGCCGAGTGAGAGGTTCTTCAAACTGGAATATCGCCAGAGCGTCGATCTTGGTGGATTCAACTGCCGGCTGGAGTTGTATCGGAAACGATGAGATGAAAAAGGCGGTGGTTATGCTGGAACCCGAAACTCTTTTTCCAGCAGAGCCTCCAGCGCCTTCATAGTGATTTCCAGCTCGTCATGAAGCGAGGTGCGCTCGTCCTTCTTGTCAGGAAGCGTGAGGGCATGGGCCACACGATGGGCGAGAGAGCGGTTGGGATTGGATTCCCCAATTTGGACGATCAGGGAGTTCACTTGGGCAACAGCGGTGCGTGCTGCGTGAATCTTCGTCAATGCTTCCTCTTCGCTGATTCTACCCGCGCTGAGCTCCTGCAGTTGGCGACAGTTAAAAGCCCGGCAGCGGCTTGGGCGTTGATCATAGATTCTGCAGGAGCACTGGCTGTCAGTCTCTTGATGAAAAGAACAAGGCTGTAGAAAGAATGAGACACCCTTCTTGGTTCTGAGCTTTAGACCCATGGAGGCAAGCCGGCGCGCTGAGTCCCCGGACTGAAGCTGCACATTGTGAAAGAGGACGCCATCGCAGCACATCCCACAGGCGGCACAGAGTTGGGCGGAAAGGGAAGTCTCGGAAAATGCGGGAGTCATAAAGATGGATTAATACCAAGGACCATCAGAAATGATACTATTTGTCCGGTTCTTTTTGGTGCATGGCATTGTCGTCATCCCTCTGGTTATCAGCGAAGGCTAGGCTACCGCTTTTCCTCCTCGCCACACCCCGAAATTCCCACGTTTCTCTAGCACAATTTCTATCTGTAGTCGGTATTGTGGAGCAAAATGCGAATGGTCATGGTGCATCGATCGCCTTCAAAAAATCCGGAAGCTGCATTTGGAAGTAAGTGCCGTATCTGGCGCCCGATTACCCTTCGATCTCAGCAATTTCCTTGAGAGTAAGCTTTATCTCGGCAGCTTGCGAAATTCCATCGACTTGGGCGGCATTACGTGCCCCGACGATGGCTCCTGTCACCAGCGGTGTTCTGAGCACCCAGGCTAGTGCAACTTCACCGGGGGAACGTCCAAGCTTTTCGCCCACAAGCCGTAGACGTTCTGCAAGGGCAAGATTTTGAGAAAGCTTTGGGTCTTGAAACTCCGGATTGCCCTTTCTCCAGTCTCCCTCGGGCAGCCTTGCAATGCGGTCTTTAGTCATTCCTCCGGTGAGCAGTCCCGATCCCATTGGGGAATAAACAAGCGTTCCGACGTTATGCTCACCGCACCATGGGAGTTGATCCCCTTCCGCCTGACGCTTGATCAGGGAATAGGGTGGCTGCAGCGCGGTGATTGGAGCCAGAGTGGAAAGGGCGACCAGCTCTTTTGTGCTGCAGTTGGAAACGCCGATCCAGCGGACTTTTCCCTCGCGTTGAAGCTCTGCCATGGCACTCCATCCCTCAAGTGTCTCTTCCAGCTCATCAGCCGGCCAGTGCATCTGATAGAGATCAATGCTCCCGACACCAAGACGGCGGAGGCTTTCTTCACACTCCCTCCGCACCGATTCGCGGCGCAGGGAATAATCGATCTTGCCCGCAGCATCCCAGATCATCCCGCATTTCGTAAAAACGAGCGGCGGCTCCCCCGTCCGGCTTGCGATAACTTTTCCCACGACCTCCTCGGAATGTCCCAGCCCATAGACGGCGGCGGTGTCAATCCAGTTCAAACCCAAATCAAGTGCGCGGTGAATGGCGGCGATCGAGGCTGCGTCATCCTGAGAGCCCCAGCCAAACTGCCAGGGGCCGCCCGCCGCCCATGAGCCGAAGCCAATTGGAGTGATCTGAAGATCGGAGTTGCCGAGAGGGCGTGTACGCATGGAGTGATGTAGCGGAGGGGAACCTCTTAGGAACAATGCGCCGATTTCGGCCTCTGGCAACCTATAACCCCAGTCTCTTTAAAACCTTCCCGCGAGTGAGACCTTCGATCTCAACAAGCTTCTTGCTAGAAGTATCTCCCTAGGCCAGTCGGACGGAGCGCTTTGGAAGGGCTAGGGCTTCGGAAAGAACGGAAAAGAGTTCTTGAGCATCTCCCCGAGCCAGCCGACCACTTCACTGCGTGGGGCGTTGGGCAATTCCTTGATCTCGATCCGGTAGCTCTCCGTGACCGGGAGAATCAGGCTAGGCCTCTTAGAAGCTTCCCATGTAATCCGTCAAAGGCCCCATTGCTGAGTACGACAAGGACATCGCCTGATTGAAGCTGTGGTAGCAGTTGTTCCACGATTTTGTCGGCAGAAGGCTCATGGAAGGCAGGATGACCAGCCTTTTGTAGATCAGCGACAACACGTAATGCGTCGAGACGCTCCTCCGGCTTGAGATCAGCGGCGCGGTTGACTTCGCCAATGACGACTCCATGGGCGGCGGCAAAGGCAGGCGGAAGATCGTGCTGAAAAAAGGCTCGTCGGGTTGTGTTGGAGCGGGGTTCAAAAAGCGCCCAGAGGCGTGACCCGACATATCGTTGCGCGAGAGCTTCCAGAGTCTGACGGATGGCGGTTGGATGATGACCAAAGTCGTCGATGATCGTGATACCATTGACGACGCCGCGCACCTCCTGACGGCGCTTGATTCCCTTAAATCTCAGCAACGCCTCCCGAATCACCATGGTGGGGATCCCATAGTAATGCGATGCAGAGACTGCCATTGCGGCATTGCGGAGGTTGTGCTCGCCCGACATAGGCAAGGTGAACTTCTCGCCAAAGAGTTCAAAGCCACACTCCCCGGCTTTCTGCCAAGGGTGGAGAATTCTGTTGCCCGCATTCTCGGAGAATCCGACCTCTACAATTGGTGCAGGAGAGTTGGCCGCCACATCGACGCAGTTTGGATCATCACCATTGATGAGTACCATACCGTCGCTTGGCACAATATTGAGCAGTCGGCGGAAACTCAGCTTGATCTCGTCGAGGTTCTTAAAAATATCGGCATGGTCGAACTCAATGTTGTTCACCACGAGCAACTCCGGCAAGTAGTGCAGGAATTTGGAGCGCTTGTCAAAGAAGGCCGTGTCATATTCATCCCCCTCGATCACAAAATGGCGCGAGTTTACTGGGTCACGCAGACATGCGCCCTGACCGAGATTCCCCGGAAGACCTCCGATCAAATACGAGGGATTTTTCCCCGCATATTCCAGAATCCAGGCGGTCATCGAAGTCGTCGTTGTTTTTCCGTGGGTGCCTGTAATGACGATGTTGTGACGGCCACGCAGAAAATGGCTGCGGAGCACCTCTGGGAGCGAGGCGTAGTGGAGCTTCCTATTGAGCACTTCCTCGACTTCGAGATTGCCGCGTGAAATGGCATTGCCAATCACGATGAGTGCATCCTTTGCAGGCAGATTTAAGGGGCTGAATGGAGAGGAAATCTCGATACCCCGAGAGGCCAGAAAATCACTCATCGGCGGGTAAGCCTGATTATCCGAGCCGGTAACATGCCACCCTTGGTCCTTCATAGCCGCCGCAACCGCTCCCATGGCTGTCCCGCAGATGCCCAGAAAGTGAACGTGGCGGGGGACAGTCGTCATGAATACAGAATCAGGAAGTAAAATTGGGGGGAGGGGGCGAAAGCCAGCTCTAGTAGACGTCCTTGCGGTATCGCTTCAACTTCTTCAACTCCTCAACATAGGCGGCTGCCTCTTCGGGAGATTTACCGCCGGCTTTCTCGGCGACTTGGTGCAGGGCGGTATCGACATCCTTGGCCATGCGGGAGGCATCGCCGCATACGTAGAAATAAGCCCCTGCTTCAAGCCAAGAATAAAGTTCACTAGCCTGTTCCAGCATCCGATGCTGCACATAGACTTTCTCGGCCTGATCACGCGAGAATGCCACAGAAAGCTGATGGAGAATTCCTTCCTTCTGATACGCCTCCAACTCCTCTTGATAGAGGAAATCAGTTGCAGCCTTCTGATCCCCAAAGAAAAGCCAATTTTTTCCGGAGCCTCCTGCGGCCTTACGTTCCTGAAGGAAAGCGCGGAAGGGCGCGATTCCAGTGCCTGGGCCCACCATGATCACAGGAGTGGCCGGATCTTCGGGCACACGGAAATGCTTGGCAGTATGGACAAAAACAGGAACAGGTGCAGTCTCTGCACGGTCGGCGAGAAAGGTCGAGCAGACCCCCTCACGGTTGCGGCCATTGCTCTCGAAGCGTACAGCGGCGACGGTGAGATGGACGGCCGTCGGATAGGCCTTTGGTGACGAGGCAATTGAATAAAGACGGGGCTGTAGTTTGCGGAGCACCTTGACAAATTCCTCGGCGGTGAATTTAGCCGCAGGATATTCCAGCAAGGCATCGATTACCTCGCGGCCATATAGATAGGCGTCGAGATCAGCCTTCCCCTCGGGCTTTACCATAGGAAGGAATTTGGCTGCCGACGGGTCTTTCTCGGCAATCATCGAAAGAAGCTTCTTGTCCGGTTCGGTGATCACGTAGAAGCGAGTCAATGCTTCGCGGAGGGTGGTTGGCTGAGCGTTCGGATCAACCACCGGCTCTTCGCCTCCTAGACCGAGCACGGCGAGCAACTCCTCCACGAGAGCCGGATTATTTGTCGGGAAGACCCCGAGCGAATCGCCTACTTCATAGGAGAGACCGGAGCCACTGATATCGACTTCAAAGTGGCGAGTATCTTTGGCGGATCCGGGAGCAGTCAGCTTGCGGTTAGTGCCGAGCTTGGCCGGAAAGGGATTCTTACGGGAGTAAAGAGCGGTAGGATCAGCGGACATTGCAGTTGATTAAAAAGGATGGAATGCGTTTGGGGCAAGATTTGTGAGCGAAAAACACGCCAAGATGTTCAAGAAGATGATTTCCCAAGCTCTTCCAGGAGGATTCGATTCATCTGGATGCCGCCGAGGAAGTTTTCAATGAGCATGTTTTCATCCGGGGAATGAATTTGTGAATCGGGATTAGCGAGACCGAGAAGATAGGAATCGACACCGAGAATCTCCTTGAACGTGGCAAGGATCGGAATGCTTCCTCCATCGCGAAGCAGCAGTGGTTCCGCCCCAAAGGCCTCAGAGAGAGCCTTGCGGGCGGCAAGCCCATCTGGAGAGTTTGGATCGGACTGATAAGCGTTACCGGAGTGTCCCGTGATGACTTCCAGCAATACCCCGGGTGGAGTCTTAGACCGAAGATATTCCTCGGCGGCGTTCAGGATCACGGCGGGATCTTGATCCGCCACGAGACGGAAGGTTAGCTTAGCAAAGGCCTCTTTAGGGAGAACTGTTTTTGTTCCCGCCCCCTGATAGCCACCCCCGATGCCGTTGACTTCGGCAGTCGGTCTCGCTCCAATTCTTTCGATCGTCGTGAATCCCTGTTCCCCGACCAGCTCCGAAACACCGGCCAATTCCTTGATGGCGGCATCTCCGCCTGCAGCCTCCTCAAGAGCGGCGGCGGCGTCGCGCTCCCAGCCTGCAAGCGTGCGGACTGCATCGTAGAAACCTGGTATCAATACCCGCCCCCCTGCATCATGAAGTGTGGCGAGCAGTCGTGCCACGACAGTGGCAGGATTGGCAACCGCCCCACCAAAAAGGCCGCTGTGAAGATCGCGGGCCGGTCCACGGACAATCAGTTCCATCGCGGCGACGCCACGCAGTGCGTAGGTGAGTGCCGGACAATTGCCAGGAGCCATGGCGGTGTCTGAGATCGCAGCGAGATCGCAGGCCAGTTCTGCGCGATGAGCGCGCAGAAAATCGGCCAGGTGAGGACTACCAATTTCTTCCTCGCCTTCAATCATGAAGAGGACGTTGACCGGCAGGGAACCCTCTTCACGAAGCGTCTCTGCCACGCCGAGAATATGAGCCAGAATCTGCCCTTTGTTATCAGCAGCCCCCCGCGCATAAATGCGCCCATTCTCGATGTGAGGTTCAAAGGGAGGCGTCTTCCACCCCTCAAGCGGATCGGGTGGCTGCACATCATAGTGGCCGTAGATCAACACTGTGCGTTTTGCAGGATCTTGCGAGGTGCGTGCGACTACGATGGGCGAGCCTAGGGTGGGATAGACTGTGGCATCAAGCCCGATGAACGAAAGCATTTCCCGAAGCCATTCGGCACAAGCGGCCAGATCGGGAGCATGTTCGGGCTGGGTGGAGATGATGGGATAACGCAGGAAGGCTTTGAGATCCTCAATGGGATCAAGTGCTGTGATCATGGAGGGAGAATATCAGCTGTCGATATTCCTGCGATCTTCGGATTTCAGCAGGGAGAACTTTCCAGTGATAAGGAGGATTAGGAATACCAAGGTGATGAGGGGTTTAAACCAGAGCTTTGTCAGCCTGTAGATGATTCCGTAGGAATCAACCGCCAGCAAGAGAGTGAAAAGTGCAAGCCACTTGCCGCGCCTCAAATCACCCCCAATAAGGTCACGGGCCGCTAGGAGCGCCGTGAAGCTAGCTAGCATAACGTAGGAATTCTCCTCGGTTCGGGGATTGAACAGCATCAGATAGAGGACGGACAAGAGCATCACACCAAAGGCTCGAAGAAATCTATCCTCACAAAATTGGCGCGAGATCCTATGTGCGAGAAAGAGGGTGAACAGTGCGGCCGCCGCGCGGATGCCGGTGATAATCTCATGAGCGGGATGGATACCCCAGTGCCAGAGCATTCCGAAAAAATCACTGAAACGGTCTTTGATAAGCGGCTGTCCTGCGATGAGGAATTTGTGCAGGAAATGATGGTACTCGCCGGTTACATAGACTGGGTTGGGATGCAGGTAGGCGGCTGCGAGGCAAAGTGCTAATCCGCACAAAAAGCGCAGGCGAAGCTGGGCAAAGCAGGCCACGGCGAGAAGGGCTGGTGCCAGAGCTATCGGTTTGAGCATGACTGCCAGGAGCAGCCAGAGCGTGGCAAAACCCCATCGGGAGATAGCAATGTCCGCGGCGGAGAGAAGCATCAATCCTGCCAGCGGGAGATTGACCTGACCATCTTGGGCGCTGGCACAGGAGGCGGGAATAACCAGCAACGAAGCGACAAGAAAAACATGCGCTTGTTTCTCCGGCAGCAGCCGTCCCGCGACACGCCAAAGTGCGATCGAAAGAAAGGCGAGGCCAGTCAGTCGCCAGAGTGGTTCGCCCACGCGCAAAGGCAAAAGCTGATAAGGTGTGTAAAGTACCGCTGCCTGAGGCAGGTAGAGATAACCGATCTGACTCTCGTCATAGAGACTCTCCCGTCCATTCCACCATTTCACAGAGGCCACCCGATATGCCGGGGTGACAGTGTGCTTGTCGGGGCGGGCGGCAACGACACTACCTATGATGAGGGCTAAAAGAAACCAGATCCCGACCGCAATCTTTATGGCCCTTCGTGAGGGCAGATCGCGGAGTTTTTGAAGCAAGGACAAGCAGCTGGAGTCTAGAATTTCAGATCAATTCCAAGATCGCCGATCCTACCGAGATTCAGCCCTGCTAGGGAGGGAGTTGACGCGGCCATCTGTTTGAAGAGATCTTCAATGGATGTGGCGCTCTCCTTGCCGAGGGTATGGAGCAGGACGCTGAGAATTTCCCAGTCATCACGCGCTTCGCCCGGAGCCTTGAGGGCGCGGTTGAGCCTCTGAATGCGTCCGTTTACATTGATCATAGAACCCCTCTTCTCGGCGGCGGCACTCCCTGGCAGGATGGCCGTGGCAAATTTAGTGGAGGTATTGGGCAGGATGTCGATCACGACAAAAGAGGAGAGCTTTTCCAGATCACTCTCAGTAAGTCCGGCATGAAGGGGATTTTCTCCGATCACGATCAAGGAAGCAATCCGGCCTGCGCTGATTCCGGAGGCAATTTCTGCAAGGCGCGCTCCTGCAGCCGACGATGCGACACCGAAGAGCTGTGCTCCACGCGTATTGGGGTTGCCATCATCGGAGACCAAGAACCCATCCCCCTGCTGGGGGCGCGGACGGATATCGATCAGTTCGGTATCAAGTGCCTTGGCAAGCCGAGCGGTGAGGAAAAGCTCCTCGTTGGTCTGGCGACCGGAAGCAATGACCGCTGTTCTAGAGCCGGAATAGGCCTTGAGGACTTCCGCCGTGGCGGTAATGGCCTCCTTCCAGCGTAGGGAGGAGCCATTGACAACGGGAGCCTTCAGGCGATCCTCACGATGAATATAGGTGTAATTCAGGCGATGCGAGTCGGGCATCCAGTAGGCATTCACCGCGGAGTTATCCCGGGGATTGATGCGATGAATCACATTCTCGCGGCTGCTTATGACGATATTGCAGCCCGTGCCGCAGCTCGTATCAATGGTCTTAGTCTCCTTGAGGAACCAGACGCGNNCGGAAGTCCTTGGAAGTCAGCGCACCAACCGGGCATATATCAACCGTGTTAAGCGAGTAGTTGCTGTCTAGGCGCTTTCCGGGATGCACGGTCAGCGTTGTGTGGCTACCACGATCAACAAAGCCGAGAACATCGTCATTGGCTACCTCCTTCATGAATCGGATGCACCGTGAGCAGAGAATGCAGCGTTCGTC
>PLEU01000180.1 GCA_003136515.1 Spartobacteria bacterium | reverse complement strand
CCCCTTAGCCCCTTAGCCCTCTTGCCTTGGGATAAGAGAAAAAACGAAAGGGGAAGGTCTTAGGGGTACACCGTCTCCCCCGGCACCCTTCCCTCTTTTGAAGCGACGTTTTCCATAAAGGGTTGCTTCGGGGTGCTTTGTGAGTGGGGTGAAGGGTGCACTCCTGCCCTTGGGCCCTATACAAATGCCTAACCAAATGCCTAACGCTCCCAAAGGAACTTGCGCTGCGACGCCTCAATGCTCAGGTCGTTGATACTGGCAAAGCGGCGTTTCATATAACCGAGTTCGTCGAATTCCCACAACTCGTTCCCATAGGATCTGTACCATTGGCCGGATTGGTCGTGAAATTCATACTCGAAGCGCACTGCCATGCGATTGTTACGGAACCCCCAGAGCTCCTTTTTGAGCCGGTAATCTAATTCCTTGCTCCACTTGCCTTTGAGAAACTCCACAACTTCTGTCCGCCCATGAAGGAATTCCGTCCTGTTCCTCCACTCCGTATCCTCGGTATAGGCGAGGGATACCCGCTCGGGATCACGGCTATTCCAGGCGTCCTCGGCTGCCTGAACCTTCATCAATGCTGTTTCTTCAGTGAAGGGAGGCAGAGGCGGACGAGGATTCATTAAGGTCAGTTTTCTGGTTGTGAGGATTGAAAAATCGAGCCCTTGACTCACTCGCCCTGGCGATTGGATTGAAGAATCCTTTTCAAGGCCTGATATTCCTCGGTGCATTCGGGGCAGAGGCTGAGGTGATGTTCAATGCTCAGCAGTGCAGAACCCAGTTCGGCACCGGAGAGTTTCTTCTCGGCGAATTCCGCGATGTTCTCAAGACATGCGCCGCAGTCCGCTTCCTGATCGCGAGTCAGAGCAACCTGGCGAAGAAATTCGGCAACCTGAGACGGGGTGAGGGGTTGGGCTTTGGTTGTCATATTGTGAAGGCAAGTTGGATGTCGTAGCCGGTAATCCCAGCTTCTTCCAGGTGTCGCTTGAGTGAGCGCCGTGCATCATGCAGAAGCTTGTAGCCGGCAGTGCGGTTGGTGCCCAGGAGACTGCAAACTTGATCAAAAGGCATTCCTCCGAGTTCGGCCAGAATTGCGGCGCGTTGTTTGGGAGTAAGTTCCTGCGCAATGGCTTTTCTCATGGCTGAGACGATGTGAGATTGTTCCTCTTGAGAGCCGAGTGAATCGTCGGGAAAAGTGGAAGCTTCTGCAAGGTGATCACCCTGTTCCATCAGGGCATCCAGGGAGACATCGCCCCATCGCTTGCGACGGAGTTCGGCAAAGGCGCTATTGAGGGCAACAGATTGTGCCCAGGTGGTGAAGAGGCTGCGGCCCTGGAATTGGTCAAGTTTGTCCAGAATGCGAAGAAGTCCATCCTGTGCGAAATCCTCCAGATGGGCCTCGCTGACATCGGCACGATCACCAAGGGCTATTGAAAGCCCTTTGAGCAAATGAGCGCGAAGGAGATTCATGGCTTCAGCCTGCTCCTCCCGGTTGGGGGATCGAAGGACTTCAACCCAGTTAAATTCTTGTGTCTTCATCCGTGGCCGCCCGGCACACAAGGCAAGCGCGCCGGACAGCCGTAGATGTAGAGGAGTTAGGCGGATGCTTCAAGCTTTGGAGCGATCGGAAAATCGATCTCCGTAGCGGCCACATGGTTGAAGTAGTTTGTGAAGATATTGAGAGCGGTGTTGGCCACAATCTCAACAATTTCGCCGTTGGTGAACCCATGGATGCGAAGGGATTCGACGTCCTCGGCACTTACATGACCCCGTTGTGCAACCACCTTCCTGATGAAGGAGAGGGCGGCTTCCTGCTTGGGATCGGCCGATGTTCCTCGACGCGCGTCAAACACTTCCTCTGATGATAGACCTGCATGCTTGCCCAGGTAGGTATGGGCGGAGACGCAGTAGTCGCAGGAGTTTGCTTCTCCAACGGCTAGCGCGATGAGTTCTCTGGACTTGGCCGAGAGGGAGCCTTTGCTTAACGCCCCACTGAAGGCGAGATAGGCATTCGCCGCTGCAGGCGACTGGGCAAGTGTGGAGACGAGGTTCGGAACGATCCCTAGGGATTTCTTTACAGCTGTGAGGATAGCCTGCTGCTCAGGAGTGGCTGAGGATTCGGTGACTGTGGGTATGTGTGACATGGTGGTGGTGAGTTGATTGGTCTGTTTTGTTTATCCAAGAGGCCGGGAGTTTTTTTCTCCTAGGACGGCTTAACGATTAGATGTGGTGTCGCCACGCTTTCTTACCTCGTTCTTAGAAAAAAATTCCGGGCTTCCTTGGGGCGGAATCCATCAAGGCATCTGCCGCCTTTCTCTTATGCACTCCTCAAGGGGCATTCATCGCGCTCGTCCCTTGGATTGAATAAAACAAAAATCCTCCCTTGAGTGCTCTCGCCTATTTGACTTTTTTGAAACACGGTGACACGAGTGAGCTCAGAGAACATCCGAACGACCTCCAAATTTCCATTAAGCTGGGTCACCACTCTGCGAGTTGTAAAAAAAGTATTTTAAATCACGAAACATTTATCACTGAGATGAACATCATCAACGTTGCCATTGTCTATCACTCAATATATGGGCATACGAAGCTTCAGGCGGAGGCCGTCCTTGAAGGAGCCAAGCGTCTCCCAGATGTACAAGCCAAACTTTACACCGTTGAGGAAGCAACCGTTCTGTTGGATGAATTGGACTTTGCGGACGCTATAATATTTGGATGTCCCACCTATATGGGAAGTATGTCTGCTGCCATGAAAGCTTTCATCGAGGCAGCAGCAAAAAAGTGGTTTTCCCTTGCTTGGAAGGACAAAGTGGCTGGAGCCTTTACCAATTCCACATCCTTTTCGGGGGATAAGCTCAATACACTCATGGGGTTGGTCGTGAACGCAATGCAGCACGGAATGATCTATGTTGGTTTAGGTCTGATGCCCTCTAGCAATAGGCCCGAAGAGATGCACTCCCCTTCGGGTCCAGGAGCTGACGCGCTCAATCGAGTAGGTTCATTTATTGGCCCGATGGCAGCCAGTTTTCAAATCAAACCGCCAGAGGCTCCTCTTGCCGGGGATTTGGAAACAGCAAGGATCTATGGAGAACGGGTCGCAGCGCTGGCGGCTCAACTCAAACGGGGCAAGCTAGCCTAAAATGTGGCTTAGGATTGAGCCAATCAAGCTGCCCCAAAATAAATCTACAAACGGCAAAAAAATTCTCTCTCTCAACTCAAAACAATCCAACCTAAATAACTCCATGCCCGCCTCGATTAAAGCTCTAGCCGCCTTCGGTGCAAAGCAACCCCTGCAACCCTTCCAATACACTCCTGGCCCGCTCGGTGACGAGCAGGTTGAGATCGCGGTCGAAAGTTGCGGCATCTGCCATAGCGATCTCTCAATGCTCGATAATGACTGGGGATTTTCGACGTATCCCTTTGTTCCGGGGCACGAGGCAGTCGGTACCGTCGTCGCCCTTGGAGCACACACCAAACGGGTGAAGATCGGAGATCGTGTGGGGTTGGGTTGGTACTCCAACAGTTGTGGATCTTGCGGCGAGTGTCTTTCCGGAAATCAGAATCTCTGCCTCACGGCGGAAGGAACCATCCTCGGACGCTACGGAGCATTTGCCACACGTGTGCGGGCCAACTGGACTTGGGTCAGTCCCTTGCCAGCGGCCCTCGATGCCAGCAAGGCAGGACCTCTTCTTTGCGGTGGCATTACGGTTTTCAATCCCATTGTCCAATTCGGTGTCAAGCCGACCGACCGTGTTGGAGTAATTGGTATCGGAGGACTGGGCCATATGGCCTTGAAGTTCCTTCGTGCATGGGGCTGTGAGGTCACCGCCTTCACCAGCAGCGACTCAAAAAGGGATGAGGCACTTTCCCTCGGAGCCCATAGCACACTCAATTCGCGTCATCCCGAGGATCTTGCCAAGGCCGCCGGTAGTTTTGACTTCATCCTCAATACGGCCAATGCCGATCTCGATTGGAATACTTACATTGCCGCGCTTAAGCCCAAGGGGCGTCTGCATACTGTTGGAGCAATTCCTTCACCGGTGGCACTTTCCGTGTTCCCGATGCTCGTCGGCCAGAAATCATTCTCCGCTTCGCCTCTTGGAAGCCCCTCCACCACCGAGACCATGCTGGCCTTCAGTGCCCGCCACGGTATTGTCCCGACCACGGAAACCTTCCCCATGTCCCAGGCCAACGAGGCAATCGAACACCTTCGTTCAGGCAAGGCTCGTTACCGCGTCGTGCTAAGCAATGATTTGGGATAGTTCTTCTGACATCATAACGAGGCGGAATGGAGTTTTGGTATGCGATGACATACTTCAATGATTAACAAAGCTGGTTATTATTCTTAATGCACTCTGCAATCTAGAGGGCTGGAGGTTTTTGCCAATAATGGCGGGCTCGATTAATTGGTCTCCTTTGTGAAACCCATCCCCCGCGCCATGGCTAACACACTCGCCCTGAGCTCTTCCCTCAGGGAATCTGGTGACACGACCTTGACGGTCGCCCCCCAGCTCAGTAGCCAAGGTTTGAGTTCCAGATAAGAGTTCACAGCAATGGGAAGGGTGAGCCTGACTCCGCCACTGGAGAGATCTTGAATTTCCTGCTCAGGATGCCAGAGGGTTTCACGGATGCGGACGGCCACTTCAGGAGAAAACTCAAGAACCACATTTTCCTTAGGGCGATCCTCTCCGGAAACCACTCCGAAGCTATAGCGAAAGGCTTTTCCGGGATTGATCTCGCGGGGAGAGAATTTCTTTCCAGTGAGTGCGGCCTTCGAGATACGGGCAAAAACAAAATTCCTTTTTTCCTCGGTGCCGTGGTTGACTGCGTGCAGGAACCAACGCCCGTTGCGCATGAAGATAAAGAGGGGTTCCACGCTTCGACCCTCGCATTTTTTCCTCGCGGGAGGACAATAGTCGAACTTCACGATATTCCGGTTGCGGATGGCCCGGTGCAGCAGGTCGAAGAGAGCCACGTCTCCCCGGGCAATCTCCGGTTTGCCGTCGAAACGGAACCAGACCGTGTCTTCCCAGTTTTTCCAGTTCATCGTGCCGGTTAGGAGTCCGAAAGCCCTGTTGAAGGATTCAATCATCCCTTTTCCAATCTCGGTCCCGTCATAGGGGGCGAGGCACTGGCGCAAAAAATGGAGCATGAGCAAATCCCGGCCTTCCAATTTGAGCATGGGAAAATGCTTAACCTCTCCACTGACATGATAGCCACGCTGTGCCGGGTCATAGGTGATTTCTACATCCATGAGCAGTTCCATGGAGCGTAGGTCCCTCTCAATCGTCTTTGTGCTCACGTCGCAGAGCCGGGCCAACGTCTCGCGGCTTGGATATCTTTCGTTCTGCAGTTCCGCCAAAATTCTGTAGATCCGGTGGATATGATCCCTGGAGGTATTTCCATGAATCTTGCCCTCGGTTTGCCAGAGGGCTTTCACTGGGATCTTTTTTTGTTTTGGGGAGGGGGATGCACCCCGGCGTGTGGCCATGGTTATTGCCCTATCTGCTTGAGCGATTCACTGCAAGGTCAGCACAGAAACAAAGAAAGAAAGGAGAAGAGACATCTCCTGTCTTAGAGGATTGTTAGCTTGGCATCCTATGAACACAGATATCACTGAAATAGCCTTTGTTTTGGACCGTTCAGGTTCCATGCAGTCCAACGCAGAAACCACGGTGGAGAGTTTTAATTCCTTCCTTGCCACCCAGCAGCAGGAACATGAGGAGCTTCCGGCCCGACTAACCCTTGTCCTTTTCAACACGGAATTTGAGGTTTTGTATACATCCGTCCCAGTTCCTGAAGTCAAGAGACTCGACCTGAGTACCTACAAGCCAGACGGCTGCNNCCTTGATGCCGTTGGCCATACAATTGATGAGACCGGCAAGCGGCTTGCCGCGATGGCTGAGAAGGATCGCCCCGACACTGTCGTCATCGCGATCCAGACGGATGGATTGGAGAACTCTTCACGGATCTACACCCACCATAAGATCCAGAAGATGATCAAACATCAGCAGGAAGTTTACAGCTGGAAGTTTCTCTTCCTTGGTGCGAATCAAGACGCCATAGCAACAGCTTCGGCGATGGGAATCCAGAAGGGGTATAGCGCCAATTACTCTGAGACTATAGATAGCATTAGCGCGACCAGTAGGGCCAATTCGCGGATACTCCGGTCCCTGAAAGTCAGGGCTATGCCGGATGATTATGAGCAGATGGTGAGGGAGGAGGAAGCGCTCCTCGTGAAGAAACCCACTCTGAGACCCAAGGCATGAAAGAGGGAATCCTTCGCCATCTCATTAAAATCCTCTCGGATATCCCGGCCTCGCGAGGTGCATGGGTGCATCGAAGTGAACAAAAACTCAACGCTCAGTTACGTGCAGAACAACTGGAGTTCAGCCTTGTGCGAATCGGGAAGAAAAACAGACCCCAGCCAGGTGAGGGGAGAAGGCAGGTGAAGACTCTTCTTGCCTTCTTCCTCCTCGGGATGACTTCCATCCATGCTCAGGAGTATCTCGGGCAGCTAAGCGGCAATCTGAATACTCCGGATTCTCCGCCAAATGCCTTCGGCATTTATGGGAGTCCTTACAGTCCGGTAAGCATCAATAACCCGTTTGGCCAATACGGGAGCGCAACAGGTTCGAAGAGTGCCCACGATCCCTATGCTCTTGAAGCACCCTCCCTCATCAGGAGAGAACACCGTTTGATTTGATCTTTCTTTCAAGGCGCGGAAGCGCTCCGATCTGGATTGCTGCACCCTAATGCGAATGCCGGTCCCGAGCCGCACAACCACCTCCCATGCCCACGCTTTCCAAATCCAAGATTATCGCATTCCGGCAGTGTCCCAAGAGGCTTTGGTTAGAAGTTCACCGCCCGGAACTCAGGGAAGTCTCAGCTGCCACAGAAGCAAGATTCCAAGTCGGTTATCAGGTTGGTGACATCGCCATAAAGCTTTATGATCCACACGCTTCAGGAGTCTTGATCAAAATCAAGGAGGGTTTTAGGGAAGCATTTGAACTTAGCTCTCGGCTCTTGGAAGAGGGAGAACGGATAATCTTTGAAGCTGGTTTTCGTTTTCGGGACAGCGTCGCCTTTTCCGATGTCATGATCCCGACCTCCAAGCGTGGCAAGACGTTCTGGAAGATGGTTGAGGTAAAATCCTCGGCCAGTGTGAAAGATTATCACATCGAGGATATAGCGGTTCAGTCATTTCTGGCCCGAGGTATGGGATTGGAAGTCGAGTCGGTTTCCCTGGCCCATGTAGACAGCTCATGGACCTATCCCGGGGGAGGGGACTATCGGGGATTTCTCAAGGAGGCGGATCTCACAAGAGAATCCCTGGAATTGGCATCTGAGGTTTCCAATTGGCTAGGTGAGGCACATAAAGTGGCCTTATCACCCCAAGAACCCGACATTCAAACGGGAGATCAATGCTACTCTCCCTTTGAGTGCCCATTCCTTCCCTACTGCAACATAGGAAAAACGGAGCCGGAGTTTCCGATAGATTGGCTGCCAAGGTTGACCCAAAATCAGCGACTGCTGCTCAAAGAGGATGGCATCACTGATTTGCGCGATGTTCCCGTCGGAATACTCACTCCCAAGCAAAAACGTGTCCGGGAGCATACGATTAACGGGACAGAATTCTTTGATCAGGGTGGGGCCCGCGATGAACTTAAGGACAAAGGCTTTCCCGCGTACTTTCTGGATTTCGAGACGTCCAATCTCACAGTTCCCATTTGGGCCGGAACCCGCCCCTATCAGCAGATCCCCTTCCAGTTCAGCCTGCACAAGGTTTCCCAAGATGGAGAACTTGAGCATGCAGGGTTTCTGAATCTTACCGGGGAGGATCCTTCCAGGGCTTTCGCCGAAGCCGTTATTAGTAGCTGTGGGAATGCCGGCCCGATCTACGCCTACAATGCGAAATTTGAGAAAAGCATTCTCCGTGCCCTCGCGGGTCGTTTTGGGGATCTAAGTTCTGCATTGGAGCAGATCACTAATCGCATCCACGATCTTCTTCCCGTGGCGGAGAAGTATTTTTATGCCCCAAGCCAATGCGGCAGCTGGAGCATCAAAAGCGTTCTGCCAGCAGTAGTCCCTGAACTCTCCTACGAGGAATTGGATGGAGTCAAAGATGGCAACATGGCCATGGAAGTCTTCACGGAGGCCATTGCACCGGCCACCTCGGAGGAGCGGAGGCAGGAGATTCGCCGTCAATTATCCGGGTACTGCAAACTGGACACCCTGAGCATGGTGGGTATCTGGATGAAGTTTTTAGATCTGAAAAAACCTCTCTTGAATTGATTCCTTCACCACATGCCCAAGCCAGGATTTCATTTCAAAGAGGGCAAACTTTACGCCTTTTCGGAGTCGGGAGTGATCATTCTGGAAGGCTGGCCGGAACTCAAAGGCCTCACGAAAACGAGATCCATGGCATGGGCGGAGTTTGAGCCCATTTTCCGGGTCGTTCTCCCATACCGAGCCCGGAGGAGAAAGCCCATGGCCGTTGTACAACTTGAGCTGGGTATCCATGAGGAGGCCATTATTCATTCGTTGGCGGAGCAGCGAAGAAAGGCTTTCGATAGATTTCGATTTGCCATGCCGAAGCCTGTCGCCGCACACGTGGAGAGGTATCAGAGCAGACAATGGGGGATTCTTAAACTGATGCAGAAGAGCGATGCGGCCATCGAACTTGCGGGGATTAATTCCGCTCTGTGTTTTGCTCTGGGGAACTACACATACTTTCGCAAGCAGTATTCGCATCCTGGTCGCCCGGTCCTCGTTGCTAAAAAGCGTCAGCGTGAGATAGCCGGGTGGCTTGGTTTTCCGGATTCGGAGGCCGTAGCACGAATACTGGGGAAGATTGTCCCCGAGTCCGCCAGTATCGAACTCCTACGTCCGTTGCGGGCAAAAGTTCAGGAACCGCACATAACGAAGATCCTAGCACATCTCCCCGAACTCAATGTTGGAGTGCTCAGCATAGTGATGGGGGAGAGGCTGCTGCAGTCATCGAACCAAGCATTGCTTGAGGAAATTGCCTGCTGCCCAAGTGAAAAATACCGGGCCGATGCTGCGCAGATGCTGGGCGATACTCTGAATATGCTCAAGGAGGTAGAAGGGTCCGCTGTGATCCCCAAAATCCAATCTCTTGAGCGACTGAGAATCATCCATGCCGAGGTCAGCGCCAAATACCTACTTAAGGTCACTCGAAACAACATGACCCTGCCGCCGCCTCCCTTTGCAGGCACAGAGGATATCGTGCCGATCCTCTCCGACGAAGAGCTGCGGGAGGAGGGGCAGAGACAGAACAACTGCGTGGCCACCTACGCGGAGCGGATCAAAACAGGGACTACATCTATCTTTCGTGTCCTCAAACCAGAGCGGGCTACGCTCTCGATCGTCAAGGGAAACGATGGTGAGTGGATGATTGGGGAACTTAAATGCAGCTCTAACAGACGAGCCTCCTTCTCAACACGCCAAGCCGTACAGGACTGGCTCGACCGGAACCTCCTACTCATTGATTTTTCCGATCCGGGTAGAATGAGCAGCGGTGAGGCTCACCTCTAGGAGCAGTAATCACGGCGATGGAGCTCAGTGGGAATAGCATGACTTGCCGCTGTTGGCCCCGCTGAAGTGCAGTAAATCCTTTGCGCTTCAGTTCCAGCTCAAGAAGGTTCTAAGGCGGGGGTAATGAGCTTTTGCCGGCGAGTAGTTAGTTCTTTGCGACTCAGGCGATACCTAGAATCTCCCATGCTCGCTGAGGCTGGAACGTAAACTATGTTGACAACTAAACTAGAGTCTAGATCTCACCAAACATAAGTTAATTGCGAGTTGTTATTTCCGGGAAGTTAGCACAGTCGCTCAATAACCAGACAAAAGCTTCCAGCTGGTGTTTTGAGGTGAGGATTCGCTAGAGTCCAAGGATCTCATGGCTTCCACCAATAATACCACGATCATTACGGATAAACTTCTCGAGATTATCTCCACGGAACTTTTGGAAGTAGGTTCTGATTTCAACGAGCATACCAATCTTTTTGATGCAGGGTTTGATTCATTGGCNNTGCAACTCCTGATTCGCCTCGAACAGAACTTTGGCATTCAGTTGCCTGCCAGCAAGCTGACGAAGGAGAATTTTTCTTCAGTGGCTGATTTAGAGAAGCTCATCATGGCCCAGCAACAGATACGCTGATTCAAGGGATGGGGTTCTGGTTGCCTGACTCTCCATGAACACTCTAAAAGCGGATGTGGCTGTGGTCGGGGGAGGAAGTGCTGGAGTGGCTGCTGCGCTGGCGGCTGCACGTCAGGGCGCCGAGGTGGTGCTCGTTGAGAGAGATGAAATCTTAGGGGGGATGTCCCCTACGGCGCTCGTTCATTCGGTTTGCGGATTGTATCTGCTTCGAAGCAGCGAATCCGAGCCTCTTCAGTATGCCAACGAGGGATTTCCTAAGGAATTTGCGGAAGCCCTTGTCGCCATGGACGCCACCCGTGGTCCGATACGTATGGGAAAACTGGATGTTCTCCTGCATCGTCCCTCCTCCTTTGCCCAGCTTGCGGGAAGATTGGTGGGAGCATTGACGAATTTGCGCCTCTGCCTTCAGTCGGAAGTTTTAGCTGTGAGGCGTGATGGAAGTCATCGTATCGGGGCCTTGACCATCTTGAGTGGTGATGTGCGGAGAGAGTTGGAGGTTTCCACAGTCGTGGATACCACAGGGGATGCTGCCTTGGCTCCTCTGGCAGGGGCCAGTTATGAAAGCGCTCCTCTGGAAAAGATGCAACGGCCTGCCCTGATTTTTTTACTCTGCGGTGCCGATTCTGATGCGATGAGCGAGGGAGGGCGGCTGCGTCTTGCTCATGCTATCAGCACGGCAGTCATGGGAAAACATCTGCCGGAGGGGGCATTGGGAACTGCCTTTAGGGCCGGGGTTTCACCCGAGGAGGTATGGGGAACAATTGATCTTCAGGCAATAGGATTTGATCCCACTCAAAGCAATGCAGTGGTGCTGCTTGAGAAGGAAGGGCGTGAGTTGGCCTTTCAACTCGTGGATTTTATGAAGAAGCATCTTCCAGAATTTAGGGGAGCCACCATCGCTGCATTGCCGAAACGGCTGGGGATTAGGGAGAGCCGACGGATGAAGGGCTGCTACGAACTAACCGAGCAGGATCTTCTTCGGGGCGCCCGATTTGAGGATGAGGTGGCACTTGCCTCATGGCCAATTGAGCTTCGAGAAACGGCGAAGGGGCCTCGCTTCCGCTTTCCTGATGAAAACCGCCCCTGTGGTATTCCTCTGCGGAGTTTGAAATCGTGCGACGTGAGGAATCTCTTTGTTGCGGGCCGTTGTATGCCCTCTTCCCATGAGGCCCAAGGGGCCATTCGTGTTATAGGCACCTGTTTGGCTACCGGAGAGGCCGCAGGAAAGGCTGCCGCAGAGTTCGCCGCCTCCCGGATTCAATAATGAATATTGCCGAGGAGATCTTTTTGCGTGCCGATCCTCAAGCCGTAGCTGTGATCGAAAAGGGGGTTTCCTGGACCTACGGGGATCTCGATCGTCGTAGCCAGGAGATCTCGGAAGAACTCCCCTCCAAGGGGGTAAAAGCTACTCGACCCTTGATCGGACTTCGCGGTCCGGATGGGATGAACTATCTGGCGCTTGCCTTGGGTATACTTCGGTCCGGTGCCTGTCTGGTGCCCTTGGCGGTGGAGCTCTCCCCGGCAGAACGAGAGGCTCTGGTTGCCACTCTCGCCCTCGATGCAGTCATCACGGTCGATACCACGGCAGATCCCCTGAATCTATTTTCTCTGGAAAAGGTGGAGAACAAGAAGCTGCTGGAATGTTGGGAAGCTTTGGAAGAACTCAATCCCGCCTTTATTCGCTTTAGTTCGGGAACGACGGGTGCAGCCAAGGGAATTGTTCTGTCGCACGAAGCGTTGAGAGATCGTATTGAAGCCGCCAATAGTGGCCTGAAAATCGGACCGGAGGATCGGATCTTGTGGGTTCTCTCAATGGCACACCATTTTGTTGTCTCGATCCTGCTTTACCTGTGGAACGGTGCTGCGGTGGTGCTGCCAGAGACCCATCTCCCGGGCGATATACTCGCCGCCGGCCGTGATCACCATGCCACGGTATTCTATGGNNAGAATATTCTATGCGGCACCATGCCATTATATTTTTTTAACCTCTGGGAACGAGGAGTGTGCATGGCCTTCCCTGCGCTTGGCAGTTTCTACTAGCGCCCCTTTGCAACCTGAAACGGCTGCACAATTTAGCTCCCGTTTCGGTGTCCCTCCGATTCAAGCTCTTGGAATTATGGAAGTCGGACTTCCCTTCCTGAATAATTCGGATCCTGTCACAAGGTGCGCTTCGGTGGGAACGCCACAGGCAGGCTTTCAGGTGCAAATTCGTGATGCCGAGGGAAACCAGGTGAGGGAAGGAGAACATGGTGAGCTCTTTCTTAAGGGGCCGGGAATGTTTGATGCCTATGTGGCCCCCTGGCGTACCCGCGAGGAGGTCACTCGCCCCGACGGATGGTTCTCCACAGGGGATATCGCCACGGAAGATAGCGGGGGATTCATCACCATTATCGGACGAAGCAAGACGGTCATCAATGTAGGAGGGATGAAGTTCTTCCCCGAAGAAGTGGAATTGGTTCTTTGCTCCCACCCGGAAGTCTTGGAGGCACGGGTGGTGGGTATTCCTCATCCTATCTTTGGCTGGGTACCGGTTGCAGAAGTGGTGAAGTCGCCACAGGGAGCGCTAACCCCTTACACGTTAGTCTCTTTGTGCAGAAAGCAGCTGGCTCGCTACAAACTTCCTGTGGAGATACGCTTTGTGGAGACCATTCCCAGAACGCCCAGTGGTAAAATCAGCAGGATCTGAAAAACCGCTCTTCAAGTGATTTTCTCAAAATCCCGGTATTAGTAAAAGGCTCGTAGTGCGAGCAAAACCAGTGTGGGTTATCACCTATGAATCACGCAACCGCGAGTGCGGCGCAATTCTTTCTCCAGCTTTCGGTCATTCTGGTGGCCTGCGCACTTTGCCGAATGCTCATGCGGAGCATAGGTCAACCTCCCGTGATCGGGGAAATGGTGGCCGGTGTTCTGCTTGGTCCCTCGCTGCTTGGGGCCCTTTTTCCGAATTTGGCCCACGCCCTTTTTTCACAGGAAACCAGGCCTGTTCTCTTCGCCGTGGCCCAGTTGGGCCTGACTCTTTACATGTTCGTTGTCGGACTCGAGTTTCGATCCGATCTATTCCGGCAGCATCTGCGCACAGCTGCTGCGGTTTCCATTGCAGGTATTCTTGGTCCCTTTGTGCTCGGAGGGGGTATCGCCCTGTGGCTCAGCCATCTGGGAGGCTTTTTTGCCAACACGGTGACCGGCCCCATGGCGGTACTATTCATCGGGGCGGCCATGTCGATTACAGCTTTTCCTATGCTGGCACGCATCATTCTGGAACAGGGGCTCAGTGGGACTCCCATGGGAACCATTGCCCTTGCTGCGGGTAGTTTTGACGATGCAGCCGCCTGGATCCTACTGGCTGTGGTGTTGGGGTGCATCGCCGGTAGCCCACTTCTGGCCGTTGCTGCCTTGGTGGGAGGAATATTGTATGCTCTGCTCTGTTTGAAGGCGGTCCACCCGCTGCTCAAATGGCTGGGCAACCAGTCCACCGCGGAGAGTGGATTGATGGGAACTCTGCTCATTCTGCTCAGCCTTGGAGCATGGTTCACGGACGCAATCGGTCTTTACTCTGTTTTTGGCGCCTTCTTTTTCGGCATGGCGGTTCCTCGCAATGGGATGGCCGAAAAAGCAGCCGAGCGGGTAGCTCCCCTGACAACTACCCTACTACTACCATTCTTTTTCACATATTCCGGACTCAATACCCGCATAGGATTGTTGAATTCCACAACACTCTGGATGATCTGCGGACTCATCACGCTGGCTGCAATAGGGGGAAAGCTATTTGCCTGCTATGGAGCGGCGCGGCTTTCCGGAGAGTCGTCGAAGGATTCCCTTACAATAGCCTCTCTCATGAACGCACGGGGACTGATGGAACTGATCCTGCTGAATATTGGACTTCAGGCCGGACTCATCACCCAGACTCTTTTTACGATGCTTGTGCTGATGGCCGTCATCACCACACTGATGGCTGCTCCTGGATTCCGTGCGTCGAAGAAATTTTCAGACAATAGTTGCTAAAGGGTATGATCCCGTGGAGTGGTGTCACCTCTACCCTACAATCGAGGGTTTCAAATTTCCGAACCATCTCATCAAGTCGTGGCAGAGTTCTGTTAGTCGATGGGATCCATCCGCTGGCACGAATCCACCACTCCTGAAGTTCTGCTAGGCCCGAGTGCCATCCACATCCGCGCACACCGGTACGGATCAGGACAAGAGCTCCGGTGCGAGCCGCCTCGGCTAGCTTAAGGATCATCTGCTCCTGCCCGATCGGGGGAAGGTAGTGAAGGACATCGAAAGCGCAAATGGTGGTGGCTCCATTGAGCGGGAGTTCTAGCATGTTGCCCGTAATGAACTCAATCTCCTCATAAGTGAGTCGCGCAGCGGCACAGCGGCCTGCATTAACTTTCCAGGAATCCAGATCGCAACCGAGGTACGAAATCTTACATCCGTGTTCCCGCAGCCAAAGGGCCAAAAGTCCGAGTCCGCACCCAAGGTCGATGATCTGACCTTCTCTTTCCATCAGAATGGCGAGAGCCGTTTGGAAAAGAGGGTCATGCAATAATTTTCCTGCAATGTACCCCTGCAACCAACGTCCGTCATGAAAGGCCTCTGCAATGCGAGTTGCTGCCAACCGGCGAGATTTTCTCGATGACGGTGGTGGTAAAATCACCCGAAACTTCTAGTCTTCTGAAAGAACAATGGGCAGTCATTTAATCACGNNAACCCGAGGTCTTCCTCCTCCCGAGGTCTTCCTCCTCCGCTTGTCGTGGATTCTCCCCACGAGATCAGGTGCGAAAGGTTCCATCTGCTTCAGTTGGTGGCCCATCTCTATTTTATCCTCTTGGGGGTCTGGCTATGGTGCAGGTGGGGGTTTCTTCACCTGTTCAGAAGCGGTTCCTTGGACTGCAATGCCGAGAGAAAGCATCTGGTGGGTCACATGAGCTTCTATGTCGCGCTATTACATCGCTGGGGCATCATTGAGACGGAGTTCGTTGGATTCGAGGAGGTCTCCTCATGGAGTGGGAGTGTGCTTGTCGCCAATCATCCAAGCATTCTCGATGCCGTGCTGATCATGACACGTGTCCCCTCCCTGGATTTACTCATCAATGCCCGCCTACTGCGGCACCCTGTTATGGGCGGAGCCATACGGCCCTGCCATTATCTGCGCAATGATGCCCCACTCTCCATGATCAAATCCTGCAGACAGCGTCTTGCCTCCGGTTCCAATATCCTTATTTTTCCCGAAGGAACACGTACAGAGACTCCTCCGTTGGGGGAATTTCATCACGGTTATGCTCTCGCATCCACCTGCGCCAAGGCTCCCATCCGCACTATCTTTTTGCAGTGTGATTCGGATTATTTCGGACCCGGGTTTTTCTTTTTCAAACCGGCCCGTTGCCCCATACGTTTTCGTCTGACCATGGGGCGTGTTTTTGAGCCGGAGCCTAACGTAGATCCCATGGAGCTTTCTGCCATGGTTGAAGCCTATTTTCGTGCGAACCTTGGAAGTATTCCAAAAGCTCATCACCCGCCTCCTGCATGAGCCAAGACCACCGAGTCGTTCTAGACAACCGTCGCTGTGTCATTATTCCAAGTTACAACTCGGGTGCGCTTTTGGAGAAAACAGTGCGTTCAGTTCTGGCCTATTGGAGACCAGTGATAGTTGTGCTGGATGGGTCTACAGATGGTAGTCAACAGACCCTTAAGGATCTCGCCGTTTCGGAGCCGGGTCTTTATCCAATCGTACATCAGCAGAATGCAGGGAAGGGAGCAGCGGTGCTCTCGGCGCTAGAATTCGCCGCCGAGCGGGGGTTTACCCATGCGGCGGTTTTTGATGCGGATGCCCAGCACCTGGCGGCCGATATTCCCCGCTTTATGGAGGCATCCCGCGCCAATCCTACAGCGATGATTCTGGGTAGACCCGTCTTCGGTTCTGAGGCTCCCGCATTGCGGGTCAAGGGACGCTGTTTTGGCAATTGGTGGACTAATCTGGAAACTCTTTGGGGAGGAATTCAGGACTCTCTTTTCGGCTTCCGTGTCTACCCGATTTCGCCTTCACTGGAGATTCTGCATGGAATTCGAGGTGGGAGGCGTTTCGACTTCGATACCCAGCTTGTCGTACGCCTCTATTGGAGAGGGATCCCTCCGCTGAATATACCAACACCGGTTCTTTATCACCACAGTGAGGCTGGCGGCGTCACACACTTCCGTTATCTCCGCGATAACCTGCTCCTTGTCGCGGTCCACACACGCCTGACTCTTCTAGCCATCACCCTGCTGCCCCGACTCCTGCGGTTGAGGGCCCGTCCACAGCTGAGATTTCCGTGAAACCCTGCTCCTCTTTAGTTTCTCTTTCTCCCACGAGCCGTCGCCTTATCAGCTATAGCGTGGCTGGAATACTGGGCGGTGCGGCCCTGAAGCAGGGGGTTCGCGGGGCATTTTCCAGCGCTCACTATTTGGCCCTGGCTGGAACGGCGGCTCTGCTCCTGCCGACATTGAAGCGCAATTCCTCCTGGTTCGGCCCGGTCATTACCCGCTTTTCAACACAGGAACGCACTGTCTGGCTTACCATTGACGATGGTCCCGATCCCATTGACACGCCTGAAATCCTAGACGTGCTGGCAAGGTATGATGCCCGAGCCACGTTCTTTGGTATCGGGGAAAAGATCGCTCGATGGCCCCATTTGGCGGTAGCCATCACCAATGCCGGACACCAACTGCAAAATCACACCATGCATCACCATGCAGGTTCTTTTTGGGCGGCTACGCCCGAACGAGCTAGGCGCGAAATTCTTCTGTGCAGCGAGGTCATTGAGCAAACAACCGGTACTGCACCCACGCAATTCCGTGTGCCTGTAGGTTTGGCGAATCCATGGGTGCATGCGGCTGCTGAGAAAGCCCGAATGAAGCTCATCGGTTGGTCTGCGTCAGGTCTGGATGGGATTTCCCACTCACCAGAGCGAGTGGTGGCAAAGATTCTCCATGCTGTCAGACCTGGGTCGATCATCCTGATTCATGAAGGCTCCATTCCAAGAATGAGGCCCGGAACGCGTGCCCGCACTCTAGAGGCCCTTCTGCAGCGGCTCTCTTCTCAAGGTTACAGGATGATTATACCCGTATTGTAAGTCTTCCGAGCTCACCCTTTACTTGTTCTGTTGTGGCTTTATCCTCAGGCACTTTCCTTGAATGCCTCTGATGACTGAAGTGACTATTGAACTCCTGAAGCAAATTCTGGTGGAAAATTGCATGTTGAAGATCGACCCCGCGAGCATCAGTGAGGAATCCCCCTTATTTGGTCCTGACGGGATCGGTCTGGATTCCCTGGATGCACTCCAAATTACCATTGCTGTGGAAAAACACTTTGGAGTGATAATTGGCGATCCCGCAACGGCCCGGGATGCTCTGCAAAGTTTGAGTGTTTTACGCGATTGGATTATCAGGCGAAGGGCACTCGGTGATTCCTTGCAAAGCTAAGCCCATGCACGATCCCTCGGTTTATGATGTCGCTGTGATTGGCGGGGGGCCCGCGGGTGCCGCCGCAGGAACACAGCTAGCAAAATCCGGTAAAAAAGTCATCATTCTGGAAAAGGAAAAATTTCCCCGTTTCTGCATTGGGGAATCTCTTCTGCCACATGGCAATGACCTGCTGCGAACCATCGGGGTTTGGACGAAATTGGAGAAGTCCGGATTCCTCCAGAAGTTCGGTGCCGAGTTCTGCACCGGGGATACGAACCGCTTGCAACGCTTCTGGTTTAAACAGAACCTGGGACCGTCCCACGAATACTCGTATCAGGTGGATAGATCTCAGTTTGACCAACTTTTGCTGAATCACGCCCGCGAGACAGGCTGCCATGTGAGCGAAGAAACGCGTGTCATTTCCCTTGATCAGTCCAACCCGTCTCTCATGACACTTAGTTGTGAGAGACCGGAAGAGGCCGGCGGTCCCATGAAAATCACCAGTCGTTGGATTATCGACGCCAGTGGACGCTACGCCTTTTCTGGATCACGGCTCGGACTGCGGCGCAAGAGCACCCAAAAAAAGAGGAGAGTCGCCATTTACGGGCATTTTGAGGGCGTATTTCGCAATAGCGGCAAGGCTGCTGGTCACATCACTATTGTGCGCATACCCGAAGGGTGGTTCTGGCTGATTCCTCTTGCAGGTAATCGCACTTCTGTCGGGTTGGTTATTCCCTCGGAATTCGCCGGCACNNTGAGAGGGGAGTAGAGAAGATTTTTCATGAAATGGTTGCGTCCACTCCCGAGGTCAATGTCCGGATGCGGGGGGCTGTCGGTCTGCAGCCTCTGCGTGTGACAGGAGACTACAGTTGGAAGTTCTCCTCGTTTGCAACCCCTCGGATTATCCTCACGGGGGATGCTGCTGGATTTGTGGATCCAATTTTTTCCTCAGGCATCATGCTGGCGCTGAAGTCAGCCTTGCGAGCTTCTGAACTAATTCTGCGCGCCGAGGCAGCCCACCGCTCGCTGCGTTTGTGGGAGCGCATCCGTTACACCTGCGAAGTCACCGGATGGATGAACCACTACGCAAGGATCATCGGGGCATTTTATGATCGTGCCGGGTTTGAGGTTTTCATGAATCCTTCTCCCCTTCTTCAGATTCCAAGGAGCATCGCTCGGCTTGTCGGGGGCGAGGCAAATCCTGGCTTTTTGGACAGGATGCGCCTCAACGCGTTTCTTCTCATCTGCCGGGTGCAGCGTTTCTGGTCGATTGCTCCTTCCATTTCTTGGCTGCGCTAAGAAAAGTGATGAACTCCCTCAGCGGGCACCATCGCTCATTATGATGAATCCGGGACATGATTCTCCCCAAGGGTCTGATTATAGAAATCGCAGCTTTTACCGGAGGCTCTATACTTCAAGGGGATTTGATCTGATCGTTCTGGGTTGTCGCCTGTTGGGCGATCACTGTGCCTTATTGCTCTCCCGTGCCATCGGTCTTGGCTATGCCTTGACCCACCCCTCCACAGTGAGGGCCATTCGGGCCAATATGGCGTTGCTTGCTCCTAAGAGCGCCTCCTTTGTCTCTGCATGTCGTCTCTTGATGAATCATGCGGAATCGCTCTCTCTCTATGGTCGGCTTTCCCTCAAAGAGCCTGCGGAGGTGATGCAGATGCTAGGAGAAAAGAAGGGATTTGAACATTTGAAGAAGGCTCACGAGGAAGGGAAGGGGTGTCTGCTTGTCACCGGCCATCTAGGTTTTTTTGAACTCGGAGGATTGGTTATGACCCAATTAGGGTTTCCGATGACGGCCCTGACTATACCCGAACCGTCACATGAGTTAACCCGATGGCGTGCCAAATTCAGGGGGCGTTGGGGAGTAAAGACCATAGTGGTCGGCGATGATTCTTTTTCAGTTCTGGATATCACGCACGCCCTTCAAAACGGAGATTTTGTCGCCTCTCTAGCCGATCGCCCTTACAACGGCAAAGGCATTCCTGTGGAATTGCCACATGGAAAGATTCTCTTCTCCACGGGGCCAGCCCTCATTTCCCTTCTCGCAGGCTGTCCGATGATTCCGGTCGGTGTGGTTGGCAGATCAGACGGGAAGTTCGATATTGAGGCAGGGCCAGCGATTTCACCACACTGGCTACCTGTAGGCAGGGATGAAACGCTCGCCCATTACACCCGCGAACTTGCCTCCGCGCTGCTTCCCCTGTTCCTGAGGAATCCTGAGCAGTGGTACCATTTTTCGCAGCTTGACTATACTCTAGCCCAAGGGGGTAAGGCTGGTAATTCGACACCATGAAAGACCAAGGACTCACACCTCACGGACCGGGTTTTCGCTTTGTGGATCGGTTTGAAAGAACCGGGCCCGCACATGGCTCCGGCTGGAAGTTTCTCCAGGGTACGGAGGCGTTTTTTGCCGACCATTTTCCTGGTAATCCGCTTATGCCGGCAGTGTTACTTGTGGAATGTGCCGCACAGACTGCGGGCGTCCTGATGATGGACGGTAGAGGGGAGGGGAATAGCCCTCTATTTCTTGCCAGCATCGATCAGTTCCGGATTATCGCTCCAGTTTTTCCAGGGGATACCATTCATACAAGGATCACCTTACTGAAGGACTTTGACCCCTTGGTGAAGTGTGATGCCGAATGTTTTGTCTCAGAGAAGCTCGTGGCGAGGGGTCGCCTGGTTCTGAGTCGTCAACTCACCAAACAAGATGTCCTCTAAACCTTGGCAATCAATAATTAATTATACGCGTGACTAGGATCTCCCTCACCCATCGGCTGATGCTGGTGATCCTAGCTTGCCTGAAGCTAAATTCCCTCTTGGCCGATTCCGCGCCTGCAACCCCAAGTCTTTCACTGCTTGAGTCATTAATAGATCGGCAGAAAGATATCCGCACCGTATCCGCCGACTTTACCCAGACCCGCACTCTGCGCACCCTGCGCTACCCTCTCGTCATCAAAGGACGGCTTTGGTTTCAATCCCCGGATCAATTTCGTTGGGAGTTGGGAATTCCGCCGAAAACGATCGTCATCGGCAATTCTNNGGTCTGATCTATCTATCGGGAAACGGGAATTTGGAGGAATTCCAGAAACGTATGCAAGTGCTCGCTCTCAGCACCTCGGGGTCTACCGCTCAGCTTATAATGTTGCCGCGAGATGCGGAGGCGGCACGAGGGCTTGATTCCATCCGTTTAGATTTCAATACGCTAACCGGAGCGTGGATCAGTCTGGAGATTGTGACTAGGGACGGTTCCTCGATCCAAAATGAATTCAGTAATGTGGTGATCAACCCGGCGCTGAAGGAGGGACTTTTTGACTGTAGTCTCAAGGGATTCAGCCTCACCCATGAAAACAACTAAGCTTCTTGGATCCCTACTCCTCCTATTCGGAGTGCTCTATGTGGTCATTGGGCTATCACGTATCAGTTTCAATGTGGACATCCTGCGTCTTTTGCCTGCGCAGGTTCGCCAAGTGAAGGGACTATCCCTTTTTCTCAAGAATTTCTCCTTTCCGAACGAACTGATCATCACGCTGGATGCTCCTGATCCTGCATTGGCCAAGACTTCCACCGAGACCCTTGCCAAGTTCCTCCGCCAGCAATCGCAGCTGGTCAAAAATGTGGTTTCGCAGCCTCCGTGGGAGGATGATCCAGACAGTCTCTCCGAATTTATAACCTTTCTACTTCTCAACCAAAGCGGGGAGAAAACAGCAGCCCTACAGGAAAGGCTTTCCCCTACTCATGCCCCCTTGGCGTTACAGCAGACGATGGAATCACTCGAGACCTCCGTCTCGCCTGAAGAGATTGCCCGTTTGAGTTACGATCCTTACGGGGTTGCCTCAGATCTTGCCGACACATTCTCAGGAGCCCTCGGAGGAATGGGCTCTCAGGAATCTGGGTTTTCATCCGCCGATGGGAAATTCCATGTTCTCTATGTTGAGCCATTACATCCCTTTGCCAATTACAAGCAGACTGCCGATTGGCTAAAGCAGATGAAGGTACTCTGTCTAAATCTTCCGTTGGCTTCGGGAGTGAAGCTCGGATTCACGGGCGAGCCTGCTTTCGTGGCGGAGATCTCGACCGGAATGCAATGGGACATGATCTCTTCCGGGCTTTTTACCCTGCTCATCATCAGTCTGATTTTCTGGTTTTGCTATGGAGAGTTTACCCCCCTTTTCTGCCTTCTGATCTTATTGCAGCTGATCTTCCTGCTCTCACTTGCCACTGCAGGGTTTCTCCTGAATCAGTTGACCGCAATCGGTGCCGGATTTGCCTCCGTGATGATCGGACTGAGCGTCGATTACGGATACTTCATTTATCAGAGATCGCGCCATCATTCTGGGACCTTGCGTGATTTGCAGTGGAATTGTCTTCAAAACATTCTCTGGACCTCCAGCACGACCGCAGTGGCTTTTTTTGCACTGAATCTGAGCAGTTTGCCAGGACTCTCCCAGCTTGGCACGATGGTGGGGATGGGGGTGTGTATCGGGGCCGTGGTGATGATTGGCCTCTTTGCACCTCTTGCGAAGCGATTTGCTCCTCCCTCCCGAAAATCGAAAACCTCCCGGTTGGAAGAGATATTTGCGACCCAGCGATTTGCCGGGATAGGGGAATGTGCTGCCTTGGCCCTGGTCCTCCTGCTCCTTGGAGGACTTCTCTTCAAAGGCTTTCCCAAAGCGGATTTTTCCATCTCCTCGCTACGGCCAAGAGAGAGCGCTTCTCAGAGTGCCCTGGATTATCTCGTTAGTCGTTTGCATGACGATCCTGGAGAACTCAATCTCGTGGTCAGTGGCAAGACTGAAAACGAGGTGCTCGGACGCTTGCGTACTACCCAGGCCAAGTTGTTGAAGGATCAGAGGGAGGGAGTCGTTCAATCCTTCCTATCGCCCTTGTCACTCTGGCCGGATGCGGTGCGTGAGGAAGAAAACATCTCCTCGTTAGCTCCCTTGGCTCACGAGCTTCCGCGATTGCAGCAGACGCTCAGAGAGAACGGATTTAAGGACTCTGCAGGCACTCTGACAACCACCGTCTTGCAGAGGATTCAGAGCTTGCAACACCAACCGCTTCCCTTCTGGCCAGCCAATGAGACGAGTCGCTGGATACTCCGTCGCGTGGCCCGCCACCAAAACGGGAACTATCTGGCGCTCGGGGTGGTGGAGCCAACACCAGGACATGAAAGGGAGTTGGCAGATGCGTTCCGGGACGAGGGGATCTATCTTGTGAGCTGGAATCAACTCGGAGAGGAGTTGGGACGCACAATGCCCAGCGAGGTGTTGCACATTGCAGTCGGTTTACTGACTGGTATCCTTCTCATTCTAGCCATCGGATTGCGCGATCTCCGTGCGCTCCTTCTNNCTGTTCGGATGTCTGGCCGGAGCAATGAGTCTTCTGGGAATGAAATGGGGCTTTTTCAACCTTGCGGCCATTCTTCTACTTCTCGGAACAGGAACCGATTACAGCATACTGTTGTTACTGGCTCTGAAACGAAACGGAGGCGATGTTCCCGGGGCTCGGAGGGAGTTAGGGCTGGTGATTTTCTTATGTGCCAGCTCTGCTGCGGCAGGTTTCGGTTCACTGGCGTGGGCCGGGAATCTGGGGCTGGCAAGTCTGGGGCAAACCTGTGCTCTCGGGCTCCTCATAGACGGGATCATCTCCCTGTTCCTGCTACCCAGGGCGTGGAGCTTTTTGAGAAAGACCTCCTCATCACTCTGAGATTATGGTGTTTTAAGACGATGTCGTCAGATTTGCCGCACCGTGCCGTTATCACCGGCTATGGGTGCGTCACAGCATTGGGCACTGACTCGGCAACAACATGGAGGGCGTTGATCGCGGGACGCTCCGCAAGGGCACCTCTCACCGCGATTGAAGTCCAGGGATGCCGTGTCAACGAAGGTGCCCAAGCCGAACTTCCCAAACTTTCCAGATTCTCCGCCAAGCAGCTTGCACGTCTGAGTCGGGCATCGCGTCTTGTACTACCTGCAGTGGAAGAGGCCTTGGCCATGGCTTGTTTGCTGGATGGTGAGGGATGTTCCCTGATGAAGCGTCTGGAACTCTCGGTGAGTACGACAGCCTGCGGGATGGAGAAGGGGGAGGATTTTCTGCGCTCCCTCTGGAAGGGAGAAAAATCAGGGCATACGGCGGGTGTAGCCCATTACCAAGCCCAGCAACAGATTGGAGAAATCCAACAACGCTTTGGTTTCCGCGGGCCAGCCATGATTATTGCCAACGCCTGTGCCGGGGGAGGAAACGCCATCGGTCATGCCGCCGATCTGATCCGAACCGGGATGGCTGATATCGTCTTGGCAGGAGGCTATGATGCTCTGTGTGATCTCGTCTTCACGGGATTTGACTCACTTCAGGCACTTGCTCCCGACGCATGCCGTCCCTTTGACCGGGGGCGAAGGGGATTGATGTTGGGGGAGGGGGCCGCCTTCCTAGTGGTGGAAAGTGAACGCCATGCCCTCGAACGGGGGGCAGCCCTCCATGGCGTTGTTGTCGGTTACGGACAGGCCACTGATACCTTTCATCTGACGCAGCCTGCGCAGGATGGAGCGCCTCTCGAACAGGCGATGCGTCAAGCTCTTGAGAAGGCTCGTCTCACCCCGAGCGAGATCGGCTATGTGAATGCCCACGGGACGGGCACACCCTTCAACGACGGGGCCGAAGCAAAAGCTTTCCACGCAGTATTCGGAAAGACCTCCACGAAGATCAGTTCCACAAAATCTGCAATTGGTCACACACTAGGCGCGGCGGGAGCAATCGAGAGCGTTTTCAGTCTGCTTGCCCTCAAAAGTGGTTTTCTCCCTCCTCAAGTCAATCTGCTCGATCCCGAACTACTTGTGGCGGATGCCTTGGTGAAAGTGGGAGAGACGGCCAGCCTTCACTCCGTGATGAGTGTTAACCTCGGTTTCGGAGGTTCCAACGCCGTCTTGGTTTTTAGCAACCCATGAATATTGGCATTCTTTCCTACGGTATGGTCTCTCCCGGCGGGATTGGCCCTGAGTCCTTTGAGAAGGAATGGCCATGCACCAAGATACGAAATGCCCTGGGCACAAGAAGTCATGACGTGGCTTTGGTGGACCGTACACTTCCGGAGCTGGCGCGATGGGATAGGGAACCGCGCCTCCGACGAGCTAGCCCCGTTACAACCTTCATCGTTGAATCGGCAAACCAGGCTCTGGAGGCTGCTCCCGAGATAGACCTTTCACGCACGGGAGTGGTCGTCTCATATTTTCTCGGATGCCTGATCTACTCGATTCGTTTTTACCGTGAAATGATCAAGGATGGCCGCCGTTTCGCCAGCCCTATTCTCTTTCCTGAGACGGTGTTCAACAGCCCTGTCAGCCATCTTGTCACAACACTTGGCTTGGGTGGTCCTGTCTATTCCCAGGTGGGTGACAAGTCCTGCTGGGCCAATGCCCTACGCACCGCGAAATGCTGGTTGCTTAATGGCTCTGCCGATCATGTGATCGTCATTGGGGCCGAGGAATTCGATCCGCACGAACTTGATGCCTTTCATGCAGCAGCTTGGTTGCGGGGAGGTAATCTTATTCCCAGCGAGGGGGCCGGCGCGCTCCTACTCACCGCGTGCGCCGGAAACAGAATGCTCACACTATCCGAGGTCGAGGACGGTTACTGCTTTTTCAACAAACAAGAGGCAATGGAGGCAGCTCGGTCATGCCTGCAAGAGTTTCCGGAAAAGTCTCCGATTCTGCCATCGGCGACATCCTGGGCAAAGAAAATTGAGCCTAAGGTGCTGGGCAAGCGGGCCTTGTCTTGTGATAACCGACAGTCTTCCCTTCCCTTCGAGGCTTCTACTGCTTCTGCTGCCTGGGACACCATTCGTGCATGCAGGTACCTAGAGAGGAAGAGAGAAGGTGACCTGATTATACCATACTGGGGATTGTCTCACCAGTTTGCCGCCGCCAGGATCTCCAGCCCTCCTTTAATTCCAAAAGTATCCAAGAGCCAATCGAGCCTAGGATAATTTGCAGCGACTGGCCGATCCGGAAATTGAAACCTCCGAAAAGATCGCGCTGTCCCAGATTATTGGTTCCAATGACTCCGCGGTCACGACGAGAACGTGCCATGGCCGCAAATCGCCTGTTGTACAGACGCATGAACCAGAATACGGGGGCTGCATTGCGGTGGCTATAGGGTGGCTCGGTGAGATCCTCCCCACCACTTTTGAAAATGAAGCGGGCTACAAAAAAATAGTACAGGCCGATATCGAGCCGGAATGCGACACGCATCAGGTCAAAGTCGGCCAGGTAATCGTATTTGTTCTCGTAGAGTGCTTCAAACATGCGCTGGTAGCTGGTGAGAAAATCCCGGTTATGCCGCTCCACTTCCGGTGCGACCTCCTCCCCCCGACGCCAAGTCAGGATCATGCGCACGGCAGAGGATGTGGTGAAAGAGATCCAATCCATCCCCGGACTGTAAAATGGATCCAGAAAAGCAGACGCATCGCCGGTCAAAACAAATCCGTCGCCCGCCTGCACGGAGGAACAGTATGGAAGATTGCGCCGGAAATGCACATCGCCTTCGATAAATTCCGCCCCCCCGAGCATCTCGCGGGCACCTGCATGTTGGGAAAGGAAGCGGCGGAGTTTTTCTCCCACCGGGGAATGATCTTCGGGCCATTCGGCAATCCTCTGGTCGATGACCACACCGATGCTGGTATCTCCTCCCTTAAGGGCGATCCACCAGGCCCACCATCCGTTGCCGACAAAGTGGTTAGTGGCGGTGCCACGGATGCCAACAAAAGGACGACCCAGTCCGGGATTGTTCCTGATGAATTCCTCATCATCCCAATCCCGCGTTCCTCTCCATCTCGACCAGACGGAAAGAGTCGGATGACGTGTATTAGGCTTCCACCACCCATTCTCTCTGGCTAAGAGGCACCGCACTCCGGAGGCATCAACGACCCATCGGGCACTTAGGGTGCTTTCCCCTGCCTCTGAGCTGATATGGAGAATCTGTTGCCCCCCGGGTGAAAGCTCCACGGAGGTCACTGATGCAGGACGTAAAATTTCAACTCCCAGCGCGCCAGCACGCCTTAGCACCTCCTCGTCCAGAACGGCCCTATCCAACAGAAATGAGGGGACGGTTGAGAGATATTTGCCCCCAATTTCAGAGCAATCGCCAATGCCGCTGCATTGGTCATTTGAAAACCAAAACCTGAGGCCGTTTTTGCAGAGTTGCGTCTCAGTGAGAAACCGGGTGAGGCCCAGTTTTCGGCAGAGAAAGTAGCCGCTGACTTCCACGGTAGCCTCTCCAACGCGGCGTTTAAAGGCGCTATTCTTTTCAATGAGAACCACTCTTAATAAGGGATCTTCACGTTTGAGAAGCAACGCGACGGCGGCTCCACTGAGGGCGCCGCCGATCACGGCTACGTCCCATTCCTCCGTCTTCTGGGTAGATGGAAGCTCCTGCATGGCACAAACCATAAGTCTCTCGACCTGAGCCGGGCAAACGAGTAATTCGCAGGGCTCCGATATTACAGAAGGCATGAATGATATAAGAAACCACAGGGGATGCGTGAGTAGGAGTGCGAAGCAGTCCACGGACATTCCTTGCGGCAGCAGGATTATTCAAAAGAGGTGATAGGAAATTAGCCGCCTTCCCTATGCGTAAATACTGGCTGGCGATCTTGCAGGGGGCTGTTTCGGTTTTTCTGATCTGGCATCTCTTCAGCAATCCCTCCTTGCGCTCCGAAGTCTCCCGGGTGCTTGCGGTTGCTGATTTGCGCTGGCTGGGGCTCGGCCTTCTGGCCGCCATTCTGAATGAATCGTTGGCCGCCGTGCGCTGGTGGTTTGTGTTACGCGCCTTTGGAACTCCCGTAGGTCTGGGACGGGTATTTCTTTTCTGCGGGGCGGGCATCTTTTTTTCCCTTGGACTTCCGGGAACCGCCGGGGGAGACGCCTTTCGAATTCTCTATATCATCCGTCTTTATCCTCATAAGAAGCTGCGCACCGCGCTCTCAGTTCTGGCCGACCGTCTCTGTGGTCTTGTCTCCTTGGCGTTGGCTCTCTCCTTGTCGGTGGGGCTGCGTTACCGTCTCTTTAATCATGATATCCTTTCACGCCAGATCCTTATGGCGGCAATCGCATTGCTGAGCGGAACCATCCTCCTAGTCTTTCTCTGGTGGTTAACGACTCTTCCGAGGGTTCGTACTCTCTGGGTTCCGGAGATTATGGCTCCCTTTCGCAAGAGGGTGAATCATTTAGGCTATGTTTTTTTGGGGCTTACTTCCCGACCCAGCTTCATTGCCGCAGGGGTACTCTCTTCCATGGGAGCCATCACAGCTCATTTTGCGACCTATTTTTGCAGTGCCCGCGCATTCATGCTGCACCTCACTATGGGGGATATCTTCACGGTCATGCCTGTGGTCGATACCCTGATCGTTCTTCCTGTGACTCTTTTTGGAATTGGCCTCAGGGAAACACTCTTTAATCAGCTTCTTGGGAGTCTATTTGCGGTACCTGCGGGAGTGGCCACATTAACCTCGCTCGGAGGCTTTGGATTGCAGGCAGCGGTTGCATTGATAGGGGCACTCTGTGTTCCCTTCACAACAGCGGAGAAAAAAAGTAAAAATTAAAAGCTGACTACTCAAACATGGAGGGCTCGTTGATAGTGCCTAGAAGATCGGTATGCAGTGAACTCAACATGGTTTAGAGTTCTCCAGGTGGCAGGACGACTCTCAATTTTTCAGATGATTAGGGTGATATCATCCCTCTCGAATTGATTCCCTTTTTGAACTTCTGACTTTGTCTCGAGAATTATCGCTCTCCTATAGGGTCTAACCCTACTGAAAATGGACTCAGCGATCTAGAAAATGGCATGAAGTAACTAGAGCCATGAGCAAGCCTTATCAGCAGAGTAAGTATGTCAACCTATTCTCCTAATCGCTCCAAAACCATGAGTCAAAATAATGAGTTAGCACGAGTGAGTGAGTAGGCTCTTGTGAGTGGTGGGGAGGAGCATATTTAGATGAAAAAGCGCAATATATCATCGAGCGAACATGCACCGCATTCGCACATACTTCGTGAAGACAGGGTAGTTATTCACCCCATGGTTCCTCCAATGCACTAGAGATAATCTCGAGTTCATGAAATTGCTTAAGGAGGCGAGATGCCAGAGGTATTGACTCAATCGGAATCACAGTACGCCCTCCTCTCTTCTATCGTCGAATGCTCTCAGGACGCCATTTACAGCGAGTCACTGGAGCAGGCTGTACTTTCATGGAATGCAGCTGCTGAGAAAATATACGGTTACTCTGCTGAAGAAATAATCGGCAAAAACTTCATGCCATTGATTCCCCCGGAGCACAGGGAGGAATATCGAGAAATGTGTGCTCGAATCAAACGGGGAGAACGAGTTGATCATTTCGAAACAACCCGTTTGCGGAAGGATGGAAAAAAAATTTGGGTTTCGATATCGCTTTCCCCAATCCTAAATGGTCAGGGCGAGGTGCTCGGTATCTCTAAAATTGGACGTGATATCACTGAAAGTAAGAAACGCGAAGAAGATCTGCTTCTTAAAGAAAGAGTGTTACGTGAAGTTGCTCAGGGTGTGATCATCACTGATGCAAGTCAGATGATTGTCTACGCCAACCCGACTTTTGAGTTACTCACCGGCTACAACTCGGATGAGGTTGTAGGCAGGAATTGCAAATTTCTACAAGGGCCAGACACCGATCCGGAGACTATCGATAAACTCGGTCTGGCGCTAAGAACCGGCAAATCGTTTCACGGAGAGATTCTCAACTATCGGAAAAACGGAACATCATTCTGGAATGATCTCAACATCAGTCCCGTGCATGAAGATGAGGGAACCCTCTCTCGGTTCGTGGGCATCCAGCGTGATGTTACCGAGCGGCGACACACCCAGGAGTTGCTTCGTAAAAGTGAACTGCATCATCGCTCACTCTTTGAAAATATGTTGGAGGGATATTGCTATTGCCATCTCCTCTATGAAGACGGGCATCCCCAAGACTACATCTATCTGGAGGTCAACAGGGCATTCGAAACGCAGACAGGGCTCAAAAATGTTTCCGGAAAAAAAGTAAGCGAAGTTCTACCCGGAATGTATGAGGCCAATCCGGAACAATTTGTGATCTATGAGCGAGTAGCCTCGAGTGGGAATCCGGAGCGATTTGAGACGTATTCAAGACTGCTGAAGATGTGGTTTTCAGTTTCGGTCTATAGCTATGAAAGTGAACATTTTATATCCGTATTTGAAAATATCACTGAGCGAAAAACGAATGAAGCGCGTTTTCGCCTGCTTGTGGAATCCAATGCCCAGAACGTTTTCTTTTGGAATTTAAAAGGGGAGATACTAGATGCCAATGATTCTTTCCTGAAGCTCATCGGGTACACCCGCGAGGAACTGGATGCCAGGCACCTCAGCTTGGTTGGGTTGACACCGCCACAATACGCCGATCTCGACCTCCACGCACGAGAAGAGATCAGGGTTAACAATGTGTGTGCTCCGTATGAGAAAGAATTCATCCGTAAGGACGGCTCCCTCGTGCCGATTTTGATCGGTGCAGCTGTTATTGAGGATTCCCCGGAAAACGGCGTTGCTTTCGTTCTTGATATCACGCTGCTTAAGGATGCCGAGCATAGATTGACAAAGGCGCTGGAAGATCAAAAAGCACTCACTAGTACAGCCCAGGCCGCCTTGGAGAGCAAAGGTCAGTTCCTTGCCGTAATGAGTCACGAGATTCGCACTCCCATGAACGGAATTCTGGGATTTGCTGAACTGCTAATTTCCGAGGACTCCCTTTCTCCGGAAGCTCAGGAGCACCTACATGCGATTTTAAAAAGCGGAGAAAGTCTCCTGCGTATCATAGATGATATTCTCGATTACAGCCGTATTGATGCCGGCAAACTCGTGATCGAAAACACCAACTTTTCCATCCATGATCTCGTCGTAGAGATCAAAAGTCTTTTTGAATTTTCTATCAGAGAGAAGGGGCTCTCTTTCGAGTGTTCGGTGGATAAATCGCTTCCCCCGCAAATCACCGGCGATGCAGGCCGGATACGGCAGATCTTGCTAAATCTTATTGGCAACGCCATTAAGTTCACTTCCTCCGGCTCCATTGGGCTCGACATATCCCATCGCAGGCTTGATTCACAAGTGCTAATCGAATTTAGCGTCAAGGATACTGGTTTAGGTATCCCACTCGACAAGCAGGGGATGATATTTGAGTCCTTCACTCAGGCTGATTCGACGATTTCCCGGCGTTATGGTGGAAGCGGTCTCGGGCTTGCTATTTCGAAAAGCTTGGCAAAGCTGATGGGAGGTTCAATTGAACTCAAAAGCCAGCCGGAAAAGGGCTCCACATTTTCACTGTTGATACCTCAGCAGAGGGCGATCTTCGTAGCACCCGTCATTGCAAGCAAGGAACCAGCCGTGCTCACAAACGACCTCGCCTCGCACTATCCAATGAGTATTCTTGCAGTCGATGACAATGATCTGAATCTGCGTCTTATTATCGCCATGCTCCAACGCCTTGGCTATAGCCCATTCAGCGCCAGGAATGGATTGGAAGCAGTAGAAATATATCAGAAAGAACATCCCCAGTGCATCCTGATGGATATCCAGATGCCGGTCTTGAACGGAATTGATGCCACAAAACAAATCCGAGAAATTGAAACAGCCTCCGCGCGACCCCGCGCGTATATTTCTGCTTTGACCGCGAATAGGGTTCCTGAGGATCAAGCACATTGCATCGGCGCCGGAATGAATTTCTGCCTGACCAAACCGGTGAAAATCCAGAATATTGCGGATGTCGTGATTGCCGCATCAGCGATTGCAGTAGGTGCCGTTTAAAAAGACGAAACCGATGATTCATCAAATATTTTGCCTTCCTGCTTTTGGGTAATAAAAAAATTGCGGTGCACTAACCAGAATTCAGAAAATGAGGTGCTGATTATCCTTGTTTGATAATGCAGAAGGAAGATCAGATAGAATCTTTGGATGTTTTTAGGAGAAACCAGCACTGGATCAAGGCAGCTTTTGTGCTCTAAACACCCTAAGCCAATCGGGCTCCGGTCCGCACCCGCGCACTGATGTATCGGGGCGCCGCTTGAGACCTATGGTTCTGGCTAGTAGCCGTTCTAGACTGTCCCAGAATCCCACCCCATCCAGTATGGGATTGAGGAAATTTGTCATGGTGCAGTAATGACTGTTTTTAGGGTCGGTGTGATGCAGGGCATGATGTTTTCCCGATTGGAGGATGTGAATGTCCTGCAGAAAGGAAATTAACGGTCCGTTTTCCTTTCGGGTGCGATGTTCCCATTTGTGAAATTCATTGGCATTCGCCGTAAGCAGGGCGAATAACCAAACATGCCATGTCAGTAGCCCCAAGCACCATGATCCGATTAGGAGAATGAATGCTAGGATGACCAGATCCCAAGAGCTATGCCACCAAGTGTGTCGCGTCATATAACGAGGGAAGTGATGATGAATGGTATTGGGGCGGCCGATGAATTTGCCAACAAATGGGGTATCTTCACGGATATAGGCGTCCTCGATCCAGTGGATGATACCGGAAGCGAATTCTGCGGCAATGATCGTGGCTATGATTTGGGTGGCGAAGCCGAGTGGAGTAGTCATGCCGCCGGTGTAAGCCAGCTTGCCCGTCGAGCGTGAATCGATAAAACTTCAGGCAATATTGCCTGAATCGATGTTATGAATATTCACCATCTGGAGCTTTTTTATTATATTGCACGCCATGGAGGAATCATGCAGGCGGTGCGAAACATTCCTTATGGCATCCAGCAGCCTGCAGTGAGCGGCCAGATAGCACAACTGGAGGAATCGCTCGGCACCACGCTCTTCCATCGTCGTCCCTTCTCTCTCACCCCCCCGGGGAAGAAGCTTTTTAAAAAGATATCACCCTTCTTCTCGGATCTCGACCGGATGGAGTCAGAATTACGGGGAGGGGAGTGCAGTAGCCTCCGGATTGGTGCCTCCGTGATTATTCTGCGGGATCATCTTCCGGAGGTTCTTCAAGACGTGAAAAAGACATTTCCCCAACTCAAGGTCTGGTTGCGTGAAGGGTATCAGCAGGATTTAGAAAATCTGCTCCTCCGCGATGAGATTGATATTGCCGTGACGATTGTGGAGAAAAAATCGGCTCAGGGAATCAATGTATTACCCTTCATTGAACTACCGCTTGTGCTGCTGGTCGGGAAGGAAAGCCGCATTAAAACGCCCTCTCAGCTCTGGAAACTGGATAAAATNNACCGAGCCACTTATCTGTCTGCCGCCCACAGAATCTCTCTGCAGGAATTTCCAGAATGGTCTAGCAAAGCTGGGTGTCGATTGGTTTCCGGGTATAGAAGTCAGCTCTCTGGAACTCATAGAGAGGTATGTGGCCTCCGGACTGGGAATAGGTCTTTCGGTTGTTATTCCTGGGGCCACCCATTCCCCGAGTATACGTGCTATTGCTCTGGAAGGCTTTTCGCCGATTCACATCGGTGCCCTGTGGCGGGGAAAACCAACGCCCCTCCTGCAGGCATTGCTTGACGAAATGAAACAGAAGGCCAAGCGACTGAAAACTAAAGGGACCTAAAACTCGCTCTAAACAGGCGCTTAACCCGATGTTCTGGCGCATCCCGATAGTTACAAGGAAATACGCATCATCGAAAAAAGCGATGTCAGACCGAGATTTATCGATTCGTCGTTTTCTCCCGAGGCTGGTAGTTCATCCCCCTGAGCAACGAAACTTTTCCTGAACTGACCCCCCCACCGCGAAATCATGAATACCCTCCAACAACTAAGAATGCAGGCGGCGGCTATCCAGCAGGCAATCGAGAACATGCAACTTGCCGGGAATCGAATGAGCCACGATCTGGAGGGGCTCTCACTGCGTATCGCGGCGCTGGAATCTGAGATCAGGCAGCAGGAAGGGATGATAGCTCTTTCCGATGATTCGGTGACAGCTAAGCCTTTGGAAGCATCTGTGGTGACGCAATCTTCAGTGCCCCCCGTCATTCCGCCGTCGCCTTCTCCCCGGGAGCCACAAACTCCCATCGAACAAGCCGAAAGGTTGGAGGATCAAATATTCACTCCTTCTCCGCCGAGAATCCCCCTAATGACCGATCAGATTGCCAAACCTGCCGCCTCCACCAACAACTGGGAGCAGTTCATGGGAGCAAAGCTCTTTGCTTGGGTTGGCGGTCTGGCGCTTTTCCTTGGTATAGCGCTCTTTGTAAAATACTCCTTCGAGCGTGATTTGATCTCCCCCGCGGTCCGGGTCTCCATCGGGTTCCTCAGTGGGCTTATCCTCCTTGCCGGTGGTCTGGTGATGAGACGCAGGGATACCATCGTGACTGCCCAGACACTAGCCTCAACAGGCATTCTGGTTCTCTATGCGGTCACCTTTTCCTGCCGAGCTTATTATCATTTTGTATTCTTTGACACGCTTCCGACTTTTCTGGTGATGGTGTTCATAACTGTTGTTGCCATTCTCATTTCAATAAGGATGGACGCGGTGGCGGTAGCGGTGCTTGGGATTGCTGGAGGATTCCTGACACCGATTCTGATCTCCTCTGGTCAGGACAACCCTCTCTTGCTCTTCGGTTACATTGGATTGCTGGACATTGGATTGCTTGCCGTAGCCCTTGGCAAGAGATGGGCTTCTCTGCCGATACTTGGAGGTATCGGAACGATGGCGATGCAGGCTGATTGGATCGCGAGGTTTTTTAACGCCGGACATTATGAGCAGGGTAATAAGGTAATCGTCTGCATGGCGGTTTTCGCGGGTTTTTTCGCGCTCTTTATGATTGCGACCGCCCTTGGGAAAAAATTCAGGAAACTGGAATATCCCCTTTCCGCTACGGCTGCATGGGTCGGTTCGCTGGCACTTCTTGCCGCCACGTTTTTTCTGCTTTTCCCTTCGCTCGGCCAGCGGCCTCTTCTTCTTTTTGGCTATGTATGGATGATCGACCTCGGTTTCCTAGGGCTAGCTGTTCTGGATGATCGCCGGCTAGCAACGCGGATGCGTGCCGGGGTCTCGGTCTTTACGCTCCTTGCCCTTTGGACCAGTGCATATCTTTCCTATGAGAATCTTCACGCAGCACTCGCCCTGTATTTCATTTTCGCCCTGTTTCACACGGCCGCCCCGGTAATCCTTCATCGATGGAAGGGGAGGGGTGTTTCCGGTTGGGGGAGTATCTTCCCCGCACTTGCTCTGCTGCTCGTGCTCATACAGATCTTCAAGCTCCCTACGGTGTCGCTTGCAATCTGGCCACTGGTTTTGCTTCTCGACCTTCTGGCAGTGGGTTTGGCCCTAGCCAGCAGAAAGCTTATCCCAGTCCTGATCACCATGCTGCTGACGCTTGTGTCACTAGGTTCGTGGATTATCCGGATGCCGGCTGAACTGACTGGTTTCACCCCTTCACTTGTGGCCGTTGGGGGATTCTCCATTTTCTTCGTCGCCGTCGCGATCTGGATGAGCCGGAGCCCGCAGCTGGAATTATCCACTGAGAAGGATCTCATGGTCCAGATCCCGGTGATGTCGGCCACGCTTCCCTTCGTACTGCTAGCCATGATGCTGCTTAGGCTGCCGATTTTAAACCCGACACCTATCTTTATTGTTTCCCTTCTTCTGGCCCTCTTGATGCTCCTTCTGGTGCGGATAATGAAAATCGAAATTCTTTCCGTTGTGGCTTTAGGCTGTACCGGCGTTCTCGAATATCTCTGGTATTTCCAGTATTTTGGAGAATTTCAGCATTTCGCGGCAGACAAAACCGTTCTGGTGCTCTCATGGTTTTTCGTTTTCTACGCGCTCTTCACGATATTCCCTTTCCTCTTTCGTCGGAGTTTTGAGGCAAGTATTATTGTCTGGGCCGTCGCTGCTTTGGCAGGACCGGTGTATTTTCTGCTCTTTTACAATCTGGTCAAAGCCGACTATCAGAATCTGCATCACTTGATGGGATTGCTTCCCGCGGCGTGCGCCATTCCACCCCTTCTAGGACTCTGGTTGCTACTCCGATGGATGCCTTATGATTCTCGCGTCCGCACTTCCCAACTTGCGTGGTTTGGCGGAGTTTCCCTATTTTTCCTCACACTGATCTTCCCCATCCAGTTCCATCATCAATGGATCACACTCGGATGGGCCTTGGAGGGGGCTGCTCTCTGTTGGCTTTTTCACCGGATCCCCCATCGCGGGCTGGCGCTGACGGGCTTTTTTCTTCTGATAGCCGCATTTGTGAGGCTGGCCCTCAATCCGGCTGTGTTGGACTACTACGTACGATCCGCCACCCCGATCTTGAATTGGTATCTCTATGCCTATGGCATCACCGCGATCGCTCTCTTCACAGGGGCCTATTTGTTGGCTCCTCCCCGAAACAGGATCGCAGGCTATAACGCGCCGCCGCTGCTCTGGGGACTTGGTACAATTCTCTGCTTTCTCCTTCTCAATATCGAGATAGCCGACTACTTCAGCGTTCCTGGAACGCCGGTACTCACCTTTGACTTTGAGGGGAATTTTGCCCGCGATCTCAGCTACAGCATCTCATGGGCTCTCTTTGCCTTGATTCTGCTGATCATCGGAATCGCTAGGCGGGTTGCACCGGTTCGCTATGCCAGCATCGCTCTCCTAGCCATTGTATTGCTCAAACTCTTTTTCCATGATTTTTCCACGCTGGATCAACTCTACCGGATAGCTGCCTTCATCGTAGTGGCCGTGATTGCTATCCTGGCATCCTTCCTCTATCAGCGTTTCCTGCTTCCTGTCAGCCGGACGAACCAGTCTTGAGTCGCGCCGACTATTTGTCCCCTGCAAGCCATGAAACTTTTTAATGCCTCGTTTTTGAAGCTCCTGATCACCCAGAGCCAAGTGGCTTTCAACGATAATGCCACGAAGCTTCTGCTGATCGGGTTGGTTAATATAGTTCTTCCGGCGGAAA
>PLEU01000187.1 GCA_003136515.1 Spartobacteria bacterium | reverse complement strand
AATGCTAATGGCGGCCTGCTCGTAGGCTATAATGGAGGCAATGGAAACAGTCTGATTATTTCAAATGGAGGAAGCGTTAATGTGATGTCGAACAATAGTGGGAATGCAGTCAATGTATCCGTCATTAATGGTTCGACCCTCTCTTCAAATGACTCCGTTCTGGTGACGGGAGCAGGATCTCTCTTTACAAACGCTGTGCCTCTCGATGTGAACGGCAACCTGACCGCGGCTAACGGAGCAACGGTGACTGCCCCAAACATCACGATTGACACTGGTACTACGCCAATAGGCGTCATCAATATTGGTTCCTATGGGGGCAACGACAGCGCCGGAACCATCATTTCTCCCAGTATCACCTTTGGGAGTTACGGAGGCTCCCTCAATTTTAACCAGACGAACACGGTACCGATTACGAATTCCCTCCTCTCCTTCGATAACAATACTGCTCTGGTCAACCAGCTCGGGAGTGGCACGACAATCCTGAGCGGCAGCAACACATACTATGGCACCACCACCATCCAGAGGGGAACGCTGGTGGCGGCAAGCGGCAATGCCTTCGGCCACAGCACGGTGCTTCTCAACGGAGGGACTCTTTCACTCACAACAAATGCTACTATCAGTGTACTGACATGGACCAATCCAGCGGGCACGATCGCCCTTCCCAATCTCAACCAGGGAGCATACCTCAACACACTATTCCTTACCCTGAATGGTCAGTATGTTTACAACTTCAACCTTGCCGGGGATACCTTGAGCAGCAATCCGATTGAGTTTTTCTCCTGGGGGACAACCTATAGCTCCTTCACGACTAACAACTTCGCGGCTCTTGGTCTCAATGGCTACAACTACACAATCAGCATTAACAACAGCGCCCTCTGGATCAGCGGGGTGGCGATTCCCGAACCCTCGACTTGGACACTTATTCTCCTCGGTGTTCTGTCTCTCGTAATCCCCAGCAGAAGGCGAGTTATCAATCTTGGTTCCCGACCCAATTTTATGCCGTGAAGCGTCTTTGGAGTTCCCCTCTTCCCAGTTGATTGATGGTGGGGCGGCCTTTTGGAGTCGCGTAGGGAAGCTCGCAGGAGAGAAGCTCTCGCAGGAGAAGCTGTGCCGCTTCTTCCCCCGCAGGTAGGCGCGCCCCAACAGCCACAAGACGAGCAACGGAGGCGGCAAGGACTTCTTTTCCCTGATGATCCAGGTTTGGTGAGTCCTCAAGCGTCCTGATTTCATCCACAAGCCGCCCAACGATTTCCGCTACTGGAAGAGCGGAAGTATCGGCAGGTATGGCATCAACTTTCAGACTGCCTGTGCCAAACGATTCAGCGACAAGTCCTGCTTTGTGGAGCAGCGATCGGTGTGCGTCTATCCAGACTAGCTCCGCGGGAGACATTTCGAGAACCTCCGGGAGCAGAAGTCTCTGGCTCTCCAAATCCCCGGAGCCTAGCCGCTTCAAAAAGCGCTCATACAAGATGCGTTCTCGCGCCCCCCTTATCTCAACCATCAAAAGGCTTTCTTGATCCTCAAAGAGAAGATATCGCTCAGACAGGAGCCCCAAATATCGTGGCAACGAAAAGTGGAAAGCCGGGGTTTCTTCATGAATCCGGGCTGAGGGATAGCTCTCCCGAGAGTCGAATTCTGCCTGATTGGAATGCGGTGTGGCATTCCATATGCCGACGACATGGTTGGAAACCTCATGGAAGCGTTCCAGTCCGGAATGAGGAGAAGCTTCCTTCCAAGCCATTTTTGCAGCCTGAAATGCTACGGAGCGCACGATAGCAGGATCACGGAATCGCACCTCCCTCTTCGCCGGATGCACATTGCAATCCACCGCTGCAGGATCCATCTCAAAGAAGAGCACTGCGGGGGGATGTAGGCCCTTTGCCAGTACACCGTCGCAGGCTTCACGTAGCGGTAGAGACAGAATTGGGCTGCGAATCATGCGGCCATTGACGAAAAGCATCTGGAGTGTGCGGTCAGTACGTCCCTCTCCGGGACGGGCGATCCATCCGTGGACCCGGATCCCCTGATTTTCCGACGGTCGAACAGGAAGGAGCTTTCTCAGGAAATCCTCCCCGTGCAGATCACGGAGGCGGACGGAAACTTCTTCAGTGGCAGCCAAGCGCAACACCTCTCGCTCATCCCTTCGGCAAACGAAAGAAATCTCGGGGTGAGCAACGGCAAGTGTCTCGATCTGCTGGAGAAGATGAGCCGCCTCGGTGTGCTCTCCCCGGAGAAATTTCCGGCGAGCGGGAACATTAAAAAAGATATCTGCAACCTCGATCCGCGTTCCGGGTGCCTCACCGGAATCCTTCACCTCGGTGATTTTTCCGCCGATAACCTCAATACGCGTCCCAACTTCCTCTTCCCTCAGGCGAGTGGAGAGCCGGAAACGGGAGACACTTGCGATGCTTGGAAGAGCTTCCCCCCGGAAACCGAGCGTGTGAATTGCAGCAAGATCGGCACTCTCCTTGATTTTGCTTGTGGCATGACGTTCCAAGCAGAGAAGGGCATCGGAACGATCCATCCCCCAGCCATCATCGGTCACGCGAATGAGGCGTATGCCTCCATGCTGAAATTCCACCGTGATCCGCCGGGCCCCGGCATCAATGGAGTTTTCCAGGAGTTCCTTGACCACGGAGGCAGGGCGCTCCACCACCTCACCGGCCGCTACCTGGCTTGCCAGCACGTCGGAAAGGAGTCTTATCTGGCCCATAACTGATAATTATGAGGCAGGAATTATGAAGTATGAAGAAGGAAAACCGCCGCACACTCGGCGTTTCCAGCGGCTTGTTTGACTTCGGGGTCACGCTTCCTTATCACTATAGGATGATTTTGATCACGGAGCAGGCAGCAAGGCATCTGCGAGAACTGGCACTTGAACGAGGCTCGCCGGGTCTCCGTCTTGCGGTGGAAAAAGGGGGTTGCGCGGGCCTTCAGTATGAGATGAGTCTGGGGGGACCTCAAACCGGTGATGAAATAGCGGAACGCGACGGGGCTGTGGTGGCCATAGCCCCTGATAGCATTGCCCATCTGGAAGGATGCACGATTGATTACACAGACGGTCTCACCGGAAGCGGCTTTAGAGTAATCAATCCCCGGGCCGCGCGGAGCTGCGGCTGCGGTACCTCGTTTGAACCAGCGGGCAAACAGGCAGTTTGATTCCGCAGTCTCAGGCTTTCAGTTTTCATTCATCGTTCATTTTTCGAATAAACTCAATTTCACGGCATGGCTGGCAAAAAATATTACGGTTACCACGGTCACGCTGGACAACGCAGGGTGGCCGAACCGTCTGATGGACTCTTCGGCTGGACCGTATTTATTTTCATTCTTATCGGCATCGTCTTTCTCTGCTGGATGGGAAGCTATTATGTCTTTGCGCGACCGGAGAAAGTCGCGAACTACCGTTTGCTGCAACGTCTGCACAAGTTAGAACCGCCACAGCGCTTCGAAATCACGGCCGCTCCTCGCGGAGAATTTCTAAAACCGGGTGAGCTTCTGGATCGATTTGGTTCAATGACTGCAGGGGAAATACGCCTCAATAATGAAACCCTGCTACGAAACTTTATCCGTAACTACCGCCAGTGTCGCGATCTGGTTCCGTATGCTGTCGGGAACTACCGGGTTCTGGGTGCCATGCCACTTTCTGAAAAGACGTTCTGCAGTTCTGGTTATGTCGCACTTCTTCAGGCAGTCGAACAACCGGAAATCCTGCTAGAGCAGGTGTTTACCGCCGATGAGAGGAATCTGGCAGCTTTGGAAAGATCACTTCGCGCAGGACAACAGATTAAGCTAGAGAAACCGCTCGATCTCTCCGCGGTTATCCATATCGACCGCCTCCCGGATAACAGGATCAAGCTTACCACGATGCCACTCCTCTACGGGACCTACGGATCCGGTCAGGGACCCGCAAGCTTCTCCCTGACACCGCCTGAAGAACTCAATCTTGAAGCGGGGCTTCCGATCCTCACGGCATCCATGGTGGATCAGATATCAAGCGGATCGTTTGTCGGTGATCATTCGGGACAGAACCGCGGCAACCTCGTCAGGATGCAGGATGAAACCCCACTCCCGACGCCGACCCCGCACATTGAAAAAGCTCTTCCAGTATCTCAAAACTCCAATGAAGAGACGACCAATGAGAAACAGGTCGCACGGGCCCTACCCGTTAATGAAGAGCCTGTCCTCCCTGCCATTCCGGTCGGCACTCCGGTCTCGACCCCCGCACCTGTCGTGGTGACCCCAATCAGTACACCGACACCGATTCCGACACCTGCACCCCCGACCTCAACGCCGGCGCCTGTGCCTCCCCCTGAGTCTGCCTCTCAAAGTCCGGTGACTAATTCACCAGCTCCAGGAGAGGTGGCGATGACGTCAACAAATGCGACCAACACCGCGACTGTCCCGGCAGCATGGCCGGTTTACGCCCCTGGAATGATGCCGCGAGGAGAGCTTCTGGACGCTTCGGATACTCAGGAATTGGCGACACATGGAATCGGCCGGCAGCATCATTATCTCCGGGGGCGTTTTGTGGTCACGGCAGCTGGGAACGGGAAAGCCGTGCTCAGGCCCGAAGGAATTCTCGCAGGTCTACCTATCGGACCGAGTTCCAAAATCCGGGTGATTGTGGAGTTTCCGGTCGGGGACGAGCCTCCACCAGAGGGGAATACGATATCGCGCGATGCATTGCGTCCATTCCTGATCAACGCGGTGAAGCGGGAAAAGGATGGACAGATCAATGTCTATGCCCGTGAGGTCACTAGGGAAGAGTAGGGACTCTCAGGGCCTGGGATAATAGGAACTCATGCCATCACGACCATGTCCCCTATCACTGTTCTTAGCGCAAGAGATCGACTCCGCCGGCGGGGAGCTTCCCTTTGTGCGGTTCATGGAAACGGCTCTCTACCATCCCGAACATGGCTACTATGCTGCGGGTCGTGCACGAGTCGGTAAGGAAGGGGATTTTTTTACCAGTGTCAGTGTTGGGAAAATTTATGGAGGACTCCTCGCCTCGGTTGTGCGTGAAGTCTGGGATCGGATGGGATGCCCTTCTTGTTTCACACTGGTCGAACAGGGTGCCCATGATGGCACGCTCGCGGGGGATATTCTGGCTTCAATTATAAGCGAAGGAGGCCCATTTTCCGAGGCCCTTCGCTATGTGATTGTGGAGCCCTTCGCGATCAACCGCACGCGGCAACAGGCCATGCTCCAGCCGGTGCAATCTCTCCAGAATATCTCCTGGGTTGGATCTGTGGAGGAACTTCCCAATTTCACAGGAATTCATCTTTCCAATGAACTCCTCGATGCTTTTCCCGTACACTCTCTTCAATGGGATGGAGTCTGCTGGCTTCAGGAATTCGTGGTGAAAAATGGGCAGGAAGATCTCATCTTGTGCACAAAACAGATCTCTGATCCGGAGCTTCGGAGGGACGTCGATTTTTTGCCAAAGACTCTTCCTGTCGGGTTTCGCGCAGAAGTGAATCCGGGCATGAGGCCGTGGTTAAGAACACTCCATGAACGAATGGAAAGAGGCGTCATCCTCACCATTGATTATGGTCAGGCTGGAGAGGATCGCTATTCACCACACCGGGCCGATGGAACCTTGGTGGCGTACCAAGCACACCAGCGATTCCATGATCCCCTGCCGGAACCGGGCCTGCGCGATATCACAGCTCAGGTGGATTTCACGTGCCTGGCAGCTCAGGCACGCGAAATAGGATTTGAAATACTCGGCTACAGTGATCAGCACCACTTTCTTGTCGGGGCAGCGGAACCATGGCTGCGCTCACTCGGTGATTCTCTGAACAGGCCTATCTTGGAAGAAAAACAGCGGGATCTCAGGGCCCTTCAAACACTTCTTAATCCCGGAATCTTGGGCAGGCAGTTTAAGGCCATCGCCCTGTCAAAGGATTTTAAGGTTACGCCTCAGCTCTCATGCTTCCGACACCAGCGGCCGGGTGTAGAGGTTTTGTAAGACTAAAAATCCAGCTCCAGCTTCCGATCCAAAAGTACTCCAAGTTGGTTTTCAAGCCCCGGATTTTCCAGACGCTCTAGGACGGTCCCGAAAAATCCTCGCACGATCAATTGCGCCGCCTGCTGCGGTGGAATGCCCCGGGCCATCATGTAAAAGAGTTCGTCTTCATTCAGCTCGCCGGAGGTAGCCCCGTGCGTGCAGCGGACATTGTCAGCCAGAATCTCCAGTCCAGGCATTGAGTTGGCCTCGGCCTCGTCACTGAGCATCAGATTGCGCACTTTCTGATAGGCATCGGTTTCATGAGCCTCCTTCTCTACCTTGATGAGTCCAGCAAAGATCGTCCTGGATGTATCGTCCAACGCATTGTGATAGAGCAGATCACTTGTTGCTCGCGGGGCAAAATGATCCTGGAAAGTTCTCTGATCGATCTCGCGGGAACCATCGGCGGGATTAATCGAGAGCATGACGCTGCGTGAGCCTTCCCCCAAAAGATGGCTGTCGCTTTCTCCACGGATGTAAGTTCCTCCGAAATTCATCTGGAGAGCGGTGGAGGTGCCGTCACGCGAAACCTCCGTCGTGTTGAGATGAAATGCTGTCGTTTTTGCACTCCACTCCTGCACGCCGACATATGTGAGGCGCGACGCGGCCCCTAATGTGAGATCATTTACTGCCAGCGCAAGGGAGCGTTCCTCACGTGAGGAGACAAAACGGTCGATCACTGTGGCGGAGGCACCTTCATCGAGCACGATCAAGGTGTGAGGGAAAATCGCGGTGTTTTCCCCCTCGACCCAATGCCAAATCTCAATGGGATTCTCGATGACAATACCCTTTGGCACGTAAAGGAAGGCTCCGGTACACAGGCGTGCGAGATGGAGTGCCGCGAATTTCTTCGACCCAAGACGCACCGGTGTGGACATGAAATTCTTTTTGAAAAGCTCTTCGTGCTCCCGGGCAGCTTGCTCAAGTGGCAGGAGCAAGACTCCAGAAGGCAGAGCTGCAACTTCACGATGAATCAGGCTTTCATTGGCAAAGATCAATTTGGCCGCGAGATTCTTGAAACCAGTGGATCGCTCCAAGAGTACCTCCTCGTCCTTCACCGGCTCAGAGGCCACAAAATCTGAAATGTCCACGGCCTTGAGATTTGCAAAGCGCCACGGCTCATCACTCCTTTTTGGCTGGGGAAGGGATTGGAAATTCACCCAAGCCTCCTGCTGATAGCAGGAAAACCACTCGGGCCATCTCTGTGAATCAAAGTCTGGCGACAAGGTTGTGATGCCCTTGATCGGGGATTCCATAGACGAAGTGACTAATTCTGGAGAATCCGCAGTAATTTTTTCCGGGGGAGCTACGAGAGACATGACAAAGATAATTAGCGTTGAACTTGGTCGGGGCGATTGGGTCAACCGACCGATCCTTCCATCTCGAGATCAATGAGCCGTTTCAGCTCGACGGAGTATTCCATCGGGAATTGCTGGACGAGATCATTGACAAACCCATTCACCGCGAGGCTCATTGCCGCCGCCTCACTCAGGCCGCGCTGCTGCATGTAGAAGATTTGTTCGGCACTGATCTGGCTCACGCTCGCCTCATGCTGCACGGAATTCCCCTGACCGCGCACAGTGATGGCGGGATAGGTGTCCGTGCGGCTATGACTGTTTATGAGCAGGGCATCGCACTCGGTGTTGTTCTTACACCCCTTGAGATGCTTCGGCACATGCACCATGCCACGGTAGGTCGAACGGCCTGTTCCCAAACTGATCGATTTGGAGATAATGTTGCTCGTCGTATTGTCGGCAGCATGGATCATCTTGGCCCCGGTGTCCTGATGCTGGCCGTCTCCAGCTAGGGCGATGGAGACCACCTCTCCACGGGCTCCTCGGCCCTTCATAACAACGCCGGGGTATTTCATCGTAAGGCGGGAGCCGATGTTGCAATCAATCCACTTGATCTCGGCATCCTCGTGGGCGAGACCACGCTTGGTAACAAGATTGAAGACATTGGAGCTCCAGTTCTGCACAGTGATGTACTGGATCTTGGCCCCCTTCAGGGCGACCAGCTCCACCACGGCACTGTGCAATGTGGCCGTTTCAAACTTCGGGGCTGTGCAGCCTTCCATGTAGGTGACTTCAGCTCCCTCGTCGGCAATAATTAGTGTGCGCTCGAACTGACCGAAGTTCTGCGCATTAATGCGAAAATAAGCTTGGAGCGGATGTTTGACCTTCACGCCCGGTGGCACATAGATGAAACTACCGCCGCTGAAGACGGCGCTATTGAGTGCGGAGAATTTGTTGTCACTGCTCGGGATCACCTTACCGAACCACTTTTTGAAAATCTCTGGGTGCTCCTTGAGTCCGTCGGTGCTCCCCATGAAGATGACCCCCTGCTCACCCACGGCGGCCTTGATATTGGAATAGGCGGCCTCACTATCAAACTGGGCCTCGACGCCCGCCAGAAACTTCCGCTCCTGCTCGGGTATGCCGAGCCTCTCGAAAGTTTTTTTGATATCATCAGGCACATCGTCCCAACTCCGCTTTGGCTGCTGCCCCTGTGAAAGATAATAACGGATATTCTCGAAAACGATGTTCTCGAGATCCTTCGTAGCCCAATGCGTCGGCATCGGCTTCTCCAGAAATTTCCGATATCCATCCTTGCGGAAGGCGCGCACCCAGTCGGGATCACCCTTCACATCACTGATGTAGTCGATAGTCGCCTCATTGAGGCCGACGCCCGCATCGAAGGCATAGTCCATCTCGTAGCGAAAATCGCCGACAGAACGATCAATGTTAATGTCAGGCTTGGTCTCGGTGTTCATAGTGTGATCTCCGTTTTGTGCGGCTAGGCTGTCTGGAGTTCTTTGACTTGATATTCCTTCTCCACCCAGTCATAGCCCTCGGCTTCCAGTTTGAGGGCCAGCTCCTTCTCGCCGCTCAGAATAATCTGCCCATCCGACATCACATGAACTTTGTCCGGTACGATGTAGTCGAGCAGGCGCTGGTAATGGGTGATAACCAGCATCCCAATATTCGGGCCTCGCAGGGCATTGACGCCCGCGGAGACAACCTTGAGCGCATCAATATCCAAACCGCTGTCGGTTTCGTCTAGCACGGCATAGGAAGGCTCCAACATCGCCATCTGCAGAATCTCACAGCGTTTCTTTTCACCACCGGAGAAACCTTCATTCACCGATCGAGACGTAAAATTCCTCGCCATGCTGAGTGCATCCATCTTCGCATATAGCTTCGCGTAGTAATCGGTCGCCTCTAATTCCTCTCCCGCGGGCAGACGAGCGGAAACAGCGGCACGGATGAAGTTGGCAATTGTCACTCCAGGAATCTCCATCGGGTATTGGAAGGCGAGGAAAAGTCCGAGGCGGGCGCGAACATCGGGCTCAAGTCCCAGGATACTACCCCCATCCAGCAGGACATCTCCAGAGGTCACGATATAATCAGGATGGCCGGCGATCACTTTCGCGAGCGTGCTTTTGCCGGAACCGTTTTTTCCCATGATGGCATGCACCTCACCTTTGGGGATTTCAAGATTCAGTCCTCTGAGAATAGGTTTGTCACCGATTGAGGCATGGAGATCACGGATGCTGAGCGAAGGTATGGACATTAGGTTACTTGGTTGCGTGTTTATGAAAGGGCATCGGCGTGGATAGAGGAGTTCTCACCACAGGCAGGGCAGAGGCCGCGCAGCGTGATATCCTGCTGAGTGACAAGGAATCCGGGAGGGAGGGTCCAACGCTGCGGGATCTTTGTTTTGGGAGATTCCGAAAATTCAATATCACTAATGTGCCCGCACTCCGTGCAATGGAAGTGACCATGATCCTGAAGATTCGCACAAAATCGGGTCGGCTCGCGATCGACATGCACCGCCTTTACTAAACCGTTCCCGACCATCGTCTCGAGGCAGTTGTAAACCGTGGCTAGGGAGATGGAAGGCATTCTCTTCTGAACACGCAGGAAAACCTCCGTCGCTGTGGGATGATCCCTCTTGTGCATCAGCACCTCGTAGACCTGACGTCTCTGGGGGGTCAGGCGCAGCCCATCCCTACCCATCGCCGATTCATAGGCTGGACTTGAAGGAACATGGGGCTTTTTCATGAGATGGAGTCTCAATATACCTCCGACTTCAAGGCGATCAAGCACCCAATTAAGAATTGTTCTAATTAAAGAAATCTCAAAAGGTTGTATGTAAATTCGCTGCAGCGATACCCTTTGGTTCATCACGTATTCTCATGAAATCTTTCCGACAAGAACTTTGGTTTCAGACCCCGACGAGACGCGGTTTCCTAAACATCACCTCCGAGATCGATCGATGTCTGCGATCAAGCGGTATCCGCGAGGGGCTCTGTCTGGTAAACGCCATGCATATCACCGCGAGCGTCTTCATCAATGATGATGAATCCGGACTCCATGCCGACTTTGAGAAATGGCTGGAAGGACTAGCCCCGGAGAAGCCACATGAGCGTTATGCCCATAACGGTGCCGAGGATAATGCCGACGCACACCTCAAACGCTCCATCATGGGTAGGGAAGTGGTCGTGGCCGTGACGGAAGGATCTCTTGATTTCGGCCCCTGGGAACAGATCTTTTACGGAGAATTCGACGGTCTCCGCCGAAAACGAGTCCTGGTGAAAATCATCGGCGAGTAGGCGCTTTGGCCGCTTGGGATCGGATTGCAACATCAAAGCTGCTTCTAGGCTGTCCGAACAGTCCGCGCGAGGCTGGTTGATGGGCACTCTGAAAGTGCGGCAAGGAGAATGTTCAAGGAGCTCATGTGATCCTTCAATGTCCTGAGCTGCAATGCACGATTGACCGTAAAGGCCCCAATCCCTCTTGTTGCATCCTTTACGGATTTTTCTGACAACCTCCGCGTCAATCACCTCCTGTTTTCTTTTCCTTTGACTTCTAAATCTCAAACAGGCTCTCTCACACAATGGATTCCCCCGATGCCATTCCCCTCACCCTAGATCAACTCACCCTTCCCAAAGAGAAAACGTATTTCACAATCCTCATGGGTGTGTCGATTCTCCTGTGGATTGTAATTGCAGTGACCATTTTCGGGATTTTTTACGCGCTCCTCATCGGTCTGGTGGCATGGATGGCCAGCGGTTTGATGGCCGCACGACTCAAATCGGAGTCGGTCGAAGTAACACACAGTCAACTCCCCGTTCTCTATGCTACTTACGAAGAGGTTTGCACGAAGCTCGGGCTTAAGGAATTTCCAGCCTTCTATCTGCTTCAGGGAAACGGCGTGCTCAACGCCTTTGCTACCCGCCATAGCGGACGAAATTTCGTGGTGATCTATTCCAATATGCTTGAGGCCTTGGGTCACGATTCCACTGAAGTACGCTTTCTGATCGGGCATGAAATCGGTCATATCCAACGTAACCATCTGCTAAAAAGGCTTTTCCTTCTCCCGTCGGCAATCATCCCCCTGCTTGGAAAGGCGTATCATCGTGCTTGCGAGGCGACATGCGATCGTTTCGGGGTTTTCGCCGCAGGAAGTTTGAGGGGAGCCTCGCAAGGACTTCTTGTGCTTGGAGGAGGGCGCGAGGCAGCTCCCCAGCTTGATCCTGTAACATTCGCCCGTCAGTATTTCACAAAAAGAGGGTTTTTTGTTTCTTGGCACGAACTGGCTGCAAATTACCCAACTCTCTCCCAACGTGTGGCAAAATTACTCGCCATTAACCAGCCTGAGTTTAACCGGAATGCGCCTCGCAACCCCCTCGCCTACATTTGCGCCCCGGTTTTTTCGATCCAATCTCTCATAGTTATCTATTTGGTCTTCATACTCGGCGCCTTAGCTCTCCCTTCACTCAACATGGCAATTGAAAAGGCCAAGTTAATGAGGCAGGAAAATAATGAGAGAGTGAATAGTCCGTTTAGCCCAAATCCCTAGAGTTGGGCGCATCCGCTTGGGCAGGAATACTCAGGAATCTCCGGCCCGCACCGATCCAAGAATTACCATGAAAAATGAAACCAAGAAAGAGAACCTCATCCCTAATCGTGCCTCTTAAATACAAACTAGGTGATGCCACTTTCAGTGGTGTCTCATTTTCTTCTCAAGTCGGACGTGGGTGACCCATCTCCAAACCCAGCCTGACATTAGGACATTACCCCAATTTCCTACTCGGCACATCGGAAAGAAAAACGGCCCAAGCGGAGTACAACACCGGTGCCGCGGGCACAGCAGCTATTAACTGTGTAAAGCGTAGTCCGGGGCAGAGTGAGTAGACGGGCTCAAGCGAGCGAGGCGAAATCCCAAGCCAACTTATTACTAGTCGAGAAACAGGCGCACTGGATTCTCAATCGCTTCCTTCACCTTGATCAGGAAAGTTACGGCTTCCTTCCCATCCACGACACGGTGATCGTAGCTCAGGGCAAGATACATCATCGGACGGATGACNNACGACTTTGCCCTCAATGGCCACGGGACGCTCCTGAATCTTGTGCATCCCAAGGATGCCGCTCTGCGGTGGATTGAGAATCGGTGTGCTCAGCAGGGAGCCATAGACACCGCCGTTGGAAATGGTGAAGCAGCCACCCTGTAAATCAGGGAGACCAATCTTCCCTTCGCGTGCCTTGACCGCAAATCCCAAGAGAACTGTTTCAAGCTCTGGGAGGGAGAGCTTGTCGCAATCGCGAAGGACGGGAACCATTAGTCCCTTTTCCGTGCCAACTGCGACGCCGATGTCGTAATAGTGGTTCTGAACAAGCTCGTCCCCTTCCAATTGGGCATTGATCTGAGGGACGGCCTTGAGCGCCTCGACTACTGCCTTGATGAAGAACGACATGAAACCGAGCTTCACTCCGTACTTCGCTTGAAAGCCTTCCTGAACCTCCTTGCGGAAGCCCATGACCGCGCTCATGTCAACTTCGTTAAAGGTGGTGAGAATCGCGGCGTTCTGCTGAGCCGAGACAAGCTGCAGAGCGATTTTTCGGCGTAGCGGGGAAAGTTTCTTTCGGGTGATACGGCCCTCGGGAAGAGTAGAAGTCGGGAGATTGGTGCTGGGTGCTGGGGAGGAAACCAAGGTCTCTTTGGGACGCGGAGCGCTTGGAGCTGAAGTGAGGATCGTCTGAGGAGTCTTTGTCTCGGCGGGCTTTGGGCTTTCCTTTTCCAACTTCGAAGTTCCATCCTCCAACTTCTCGGCAACTGCAGGTGCAGCCGCCGCTGTGTCAATCTCGGCCACCTCTTCCCC
>PLEU01000101.1 GCA_003136515.1 Spartobacteria bacterium | reverse complement strand
AGGTGATCTGACTGCCCCGGTCTTCAACGACATCTCCCCAAACTTTTTCGATTTTGAAATCCGAATCCTGGATGGATCTCTTCATTGCGGAGAGAATCTTCTGGCGCTCCTCTCCGGTGAAATCTTCGGAATAAATCTTCTGCCAACCTGATCTGTATTGGTAGAATTTCGTACCGCAGGTTGGCAGCAGCGAGAGGTTTTTAAGGCGGTCATCATGGGGAAGATCGGCCAGCACNNGAGAGCGGCCAGCACCTGCTTCTCAAACTGAGGCCAGTCACCTCCGGAGATCACGGAGACTCTGACAATCCCGAGCAGTGCGGTCAGAAGTGATGCCATTTCTGCATCAAGTGAGGATTTGCTCTCGGCAAGTGTGCCATCTAGGTCAAAAACGATGAGCTGTTTCATTGCTTTATGCGCTCTGGCAGGGAAATCTCCAAAAGGTTAACTTCTCCATGAGGTTGGCAGAGAGAAGTGCCGAGGATAGCGGGCAACAGGAGCACGTCCCCTTTGGTGATGGCATAACTGCCCCCTGCGTTTTCCAAGTGGCCTTCCCCATCGATGCAGACGAGGATCCGAGGTGTTGCTACCGCACCGACGATGAACGGCAATGCGCCTCGGCACCTCCAGAGTACGAAATGATCACACGCAACAAGCCTCTCTCGAAGGATAGGATTCAGCTCAATCACCACAGGTTGTGAGGCTTGGATTTCAACCTGTGTCAGTTTGGTGCAGGCCAGTGCTTGATCAATCTGAAGAGGGCGAAGCGTGCCTGTTTTGGGATCAATACTTTTCCAGTCATAGAGACGAAAAGTGATATCGCTGTTTTCCTGAACCTCGAAAACCACCACATCACTGAGAGAATGAACCGTGCCGGCAGGGATCAGGACTCCATCGCCAAGCTTGGGTATAAAGCTTGAGATATGATCGGCCAGTGATCCATTCTCCAACGACTGGCGCAGGATGTCCTCAGTGGTCCATGGCTTCAATCCGGCATAAATACGGCTTTCTTTACCCGTTTCCAACACAACCCAGGCTTCTGTTTTCCCTTTCTCTCCCGTTGGGATGTATTTCGTATCTGCATCCGAGGGGTGCACCTGAACAGATAGTTTTCGCTGTACATCCAGAAACTTAAGCAGCAGCGGGAATCGTTGAAAATCCGAGGCCAGTTTTCCCAAGATTTCCTCTGGCCGACCCTGCATCAGCTCTCGTAAGGTGCTACCTTTGAGCGCTCCATGCGAAACGATGCTGGCGTGATCATCGCGGTCGCTTAGGAGCCACGCTTCCCCAATCGGCTCATTTTTTGGTAATGGCTTGAATAGCAGATCTGCCAGACGGCGCCCTCCCCAGGGGCGATACTGATAGATCGGCTCAAATCGCAGAGGATAGAGTGGTATCTTAGTCATAGTCGTCGTGGCCGTGCTTGCACTTGGCAAGGGAGTAGAGGGATTCCTTTTATGTCGCTTTTTCCTCTATTTACGTTTGTTCGATTGCCATCTTGAACGATGGCCAGAAATTCGTCGGCTTTCAGGCTGGCCTCACCGTTAAGTCCACCGTTCACGTTGGGTTGCACCAGCAGCGCAGCAGCGTTCTCAGGTTCGACGCTGACTCCATACTGAATCACAACAGATTGGGACGCTTCCCCAAACATCCGAGCGACGCTATCTCTGATAACAATGTGCTCTTCTTCCGCCTGCCGAGGCGCAGGTTGGTGTCCGGTATTCCCGATGGCCCAGACCGGTTCGTAAGCGATGCTGAGCTGGCGCAAGCTCGCCGATGAAAGTGCCGCCAAACCCAGAATGATCTGGCTTTCAAGAACTTCCGAGGTCTGATTGGCCTCGCGTTGCTGCAGCGTTTCACCAACACAGAAGATCACATCGAGGCCGGCATCCAGGGCAACATGGACCTTCCGGTTGATGAACGCATCGGATTCACCCAGCTTGTGTCGGCGTTCGCTGTGTCCAAGAATAACAAACGTGCACCCGAGATCGTGTAACATCGTCGGGCTGACTTCGCCGGTGAATGCTCCTTCCTTTTCGGGAGAGAGGTTCTGAGCTCCTAGGGAAACCTGGCTGCCCTTTATATTTACTCCGACAAGCGCCAGATAAGGAAGTGGGGGACAAATCCCGACATATACCCGTTTTCCCATCTCCAAGCCCTCAGCTACATCCCTGGCAAGTTGTCCTGCTTCATCTGCATTTGTATGCATTTTCCAATCGCCGATGATGAATTTCCGGCGCATTTTCAACTTAGGTCAGAATTGTGCCGTCCTGCCAAAACCGGCATCCGTTGTACCGCTAGGATAAGCAAATCGTCCGGATGGAAATGGAGAGTGGATTAGCATATCGAAAAATAGGAACCCATGAATAGAGAGATTAGTTGATGACTGAATCAGTTGGTATGGCTGGGAAGACGTATCAAAACCTCCTCTACGACTTGGCGTAATTGGATAATTTGTTCATGAATTTCCTGATTTGACTTCTGATACCCAATATCCGGCTTCGGATCTTTGATATCGCGATCAATAAGGAATGTTGCCAAGAGGGCTGTGAGATAACCAAACATCACAGCTGCGTAGATCGATATGCCAAGACAGAGAATTCGCCCGCCGGTAGTGGTTATAGTATAAGAACTTCCTATATTCGTCATCTGCATGGCCGTCCACCAGAGAGCATTCAGATAAGTGTGGATGCTCTTTGGATCATCAGAAGCCCCCTCAAAATGAAGCATGCAGGCTGCACCGGTAAGGATCACCACCACGGTCAGAGCGAGTGCATATCCAGATCCGCGATGGCCAAGGGCACGACGAAGGGAACGCATTCCCTGATCTGCTGATGCGAACATCCAAATAACCTGCATTCCGAACGTTGCAGTCATGGCATGCACCAAGGGAAGACTCTGCAGAACGGGGAAAAAGCGCAGTACAGAAACAAGAAGCGCAAGCACAAAGAGCCAATTCTTTTTAAGAAATGCTATCCGATTAGTAACGGTCACCAAGTGTACGATAAAATAAAGGATGAAGAGAATCCAAATACCGGTGCCAACATATAAGAATGCCCGACTCTCCCCAAAGGCGACTCCGCTAATAAGGATGCCTAGCCATACAAAACAGAGTAATAGCATTGGCAGTTGAAGCTTTTTCAAAAGCGCCGCCATCGGGGGATAAATTGCATTTTCTCTGCTCATGCTCTCTCTGTTTCGAAAAGGCGGACTCTATTGGTTTCAAAATCTGATGAGCGAATATCAATGTTCTCCTGAGGATGCTGTTCCATTGAAGAAACGTATTTTCCACCACGCGCAGCCCAGTTGCATTTGGCGCGATGAGCGAGTGCCCGTTGGGCCGCAGGGACATTGGACTCCTTGCCATTCCAAATCTCCAGAGCGGGGTGCTGGATGGCACGGGCAAAGGAAAAGGTGAGTATCCAGGGCAAACGTCCTTTGAATTGAAGATTCATGGTATTGAGTCGTTCCGAGGCCAACTCTCCCGATTGCCCGCCTGATAGAAAGGCGATGGCAGGAACTGCCGCTGGTACGACTCGCAGTAGAGAGAGAACCGTGGTCTCTGCTACCTCCTCTATCGATTCCTGACGCGGGCAAGTTAACCCAGGCAGAATCATATTAGGTTTGAGAATCACCCCCTCCAGGAGCACACTTTGGTGATACAACTCCTCAAATAGAATATGCAGCACATCCTCTGTTACTGTGCGGCATCTTGCTAAGGTATGATCTCCCTCCATCAGGACCTCCGGCTCGACAATGGGGACAAGGTTCGACTCCTGACAGAGTGCCGCATAGCGGGCTAACGTCTGCATATTTGCCTCAAGGCACCCCCGGCTTGGAATGCGCTCGCCAAGAGCGATCAGCGAACGCCACTTTGCAAATCGGGCTCCCATCTTGTAGTAATCATCAAGGCGCTCGCGTAGGCCATCCAAGCCAGCGGTGATCTTTTCCCCCGGATGGGCTGCCAGTTCCTCTTCACCCAGATCAACCTTGATACCTGGAATGATCCCAGCCTCTATTATCATTTGAATGAAGGGGGTGCCGTCGCGCTTCGCCTGACGAATCGTCTCATCATAGAGGATAACTCCGCCGATGTACTCACACAGACCGGGCGTCGTAATGACCATTTCACGATATTCCCGTCTGCTCTCCTCATCCTGTAATATTCCGGCTGCTTCAAACCGCTTGTTGCAGGTGGGATTGCTCTCATCCATAGCCAGCAGTCCACGATCACCTGCAAAAAGAGCCCCTATGTTATCGGCAAGTTTATTAATATTCATGGCGGATGGCTCTTATGTGTTCTTAATCCTTTTATCTGATGAGTCCCCCTCTCAATAGAGTCTCTGAGGGAAGGCGTGGACGCCAAGCCAGATCCTCCGTGCCCACATAGGTCAACATAGCCACCAGCATCAATAGAACGACGATCCAGAACCGCCAGTCATAGTGAGCCCGTTTCCAGTACGGGCTATGAGCGTAGTGAATACCGTGGCCCGGACCATCTTCATGATGAGGCTGGCGGTGACTTTTCTTGTCCATAGGTTTCTATGCCTCTTCCAGCCACTTTCGTGTTGAAGCAATATTGCGAAGATCGAAATATGGAATTTCCACCTTCGTGAATGGATTACAAAGAGTCGTCATCACCTCTTGCCAATTTTTATTCCCGACCATTGCACACCGTTCCACATGTTTGAAGATGTCGGAGCATTGGATCTTCAGCACCTTTCCCTCGTATAGGGAGACCAGATCCCATCGGTGAAAATCACTCATTTCGTAGAGTATACCTAATTTTTGGTAAGCACGGGCCAGTCGTTCGAATTTTGGAAAGAGTTTTTCATAATCCTCCTTTACGATCTTTCCACTGACATGAACGGCGATGAACTTTCCTCCGTTTTCCTCGTTTATTTGAATAGGCATTATGTGCTCCTGCGTTGATCAGCGCTGGTTGACCGCTGAAGGGTTGCTGTGTTGAGATACGTGACGGCCCCACTTCCAGTTCCGGATTTCCGGGAGATCCTCACCGTGCTCATCGATATAAAGTTTATGCTTGATAAGTTTGTCCTGCATTTCCTGCTTGAGATAGGCACCCTTTGATCCGAGTTGTGGCAGCCGATCTACCACGTCCTGCACAAGGTGGAAGCGGTCGAGATCGTTCTGAACCCTCATATCGAAGGCAGTTGTTATGGTCCCCTCTTCCTTATAACCACGGACATGCAGATTGCGGTTGGTGCGCCGATAGGTCAGTCGGTGAACCAGTGAAGAGTATCCATGAAATCCGAAGATGATGTGCTTGTCTTTGGTGAAAAGGGCATCGTAATCCGCTTCGTTTAAGCCGTGCGGATGCTCACTTGCCGACTGGAGTTTCATCAAATCTACAACGTTGATAACTCGGATTTTCAGATCGGGAAGATGCTCTCTCAGGATGGATGTGGCTGCTAGTATTTCAAGAGTCGGTGTGTCTCCGCAACAGCCCATAACAACATCAGGTTCACCGTCCTGATCGTTACTGGCCCATTGCCAGATGCCAATACCCTCAGTGCAGTGCACCACGGCCTCTTCAATGGTGAGCCATTGGGGAAGGGCATGCTTGCCCGCAACCACTACATTAACATAATTCCGACTCCGCAGACAGTGATCAAAAACGGAGAGCAGACAGTTCGCATCCGCCGGAAGATAGACGCGAACAATATCGGCTTTTTTGTTAATGACGTGATCAAGGAAGCCGGGATCCTGATGGGTAAATCCGTTGTGATCCTGCTG
>PLEU01000005.1:2347-3063 GCA_003136515.1 Spartobacteria bacterium | reverse complement strand
GGTTCCTTGCTTAAAGTTCCGTTGTGTTCCGCTAGTTCTTCAGGAAGGGAGCTGCATCGACCGGGATTCCGGGGAGCATCGTTGCCGCCAGCGTGACAGCCTCGACGAAAGCACCCTTGGCGGTTGCCGGACGGGCCTTGACTATTGCCTCGATGACTGCCTTGCCGTTATCGAGAAGCTGCTCGGGTGTGAATGAAATCTTTCCGACGGGAACGGCGATATTGGCGTTCTTATCGAGCTTAAACTCCACACGGCCCGCTTTCACTTCCTGAACGGCCTTTGCGGTGTCGTCGCTGACGGTGCCTGTCTTGGGGTTAGGCATAAGCCCGCGGGGCCCGAGAACTTTACCGAGCTTGCGAACTTCGACCATCGCTGCGGGGGTGGCGATAGCGACGTCGAAGTCGGAAAAACCTCCTTGGACTTTCTTAAGAAGGTCTTCAAAGCCGACATACTCGGCACCGGCTTCCTTGGCTGCGGTTGCTGCGGCACCCGTTGCGAAAACGAGAACTCGCACATTCTTACCACTTCCGTGGGGGAGAGGGCAGGTACCCCGAACCATCTGGTCGCTCTGCTTCGGATCGACTCCGAGGCGAATCGAGACGGTAACCGTCTGATCAAACTTGGTCGGAGGCATCTTTTTGAGGACGGAGAGGGCGTCGCTCAGAGGATATTTGCGTCCATGGTCCACGAGTGCGTGGGCGGCGCGATAGCGTTTG
>PLEU01000005.1:0-2339 GCA_003136515.1 Spartobacteria bacterium | reverse complement strand
TCTCGATGCCCATCTGGCGGGCGGTGCCTGCCAAGGTGCGGAAAGCGGCTTCTTCGCTACGTGCGTTCATGTCCTTGATCTTGATCTTCACAAGATCCATGACCTGTTTTTTCGTAAGCTTTGCTACCTTGACTTTGTTTGGTTCCTTGGAACCGGAGGCTATGCCAGCGGCCTTCTTGAGCAGCACGCCGGCCGGAGGACTCTTGGTGATGAAAGTGAAGGTCTTGTCCTTGTAGACCGTAATAACAACGGGGAGAATATCGCCGGCCTGTTTTTGGGTGGCAGCATTGAACTCCTTGCAAAAGGCCATGATATTCACGCCCTGCTGACCGAGCGCCGGACCTACCGGCGGAGCTGGATTGGCCTGCCCCGCAGGGATCTGAAGTTTGATCTGTCCAGTGATTTCTTTGGCCATGGTGTGATGCGGAAATTGTCTAAAAAATGAGGATTTTTCACGCCGGTTCCGGCGAAAAAGGGTGGTAATAAAAGCCTATCACCTCCTAGGGATCAAGCGATTTCTTGGATTTTTTAAGAAAACCCTCAATGGAGCGAGGCTCTCTCTCCCGCTTGCCGCAACGAAGATCGGGTTGAATCCTCCTACGAAAAGAGTAGATGTATTCCATGCGACCGATGGATCACAGACAGTTGGGGCAAGCCAATCTCACCGGTTCGCTCCTCGTAGCGGTTCCCACTCTGATTGATCCGAGTTTCCGCAGGACCATCGTTTTCCTGACACGTCATGAACAGGAGGATGGAGCCCTTGGCGTCATCCTCAACCGCCCCTGCCAGCGCACTCTTGGGGAAGTCACCGACCCTCCGGAAGACCTCAAAAATGTTCCCGTTTTCGAGGGGGGGCCAGTTGAAACCAACCATCTCCTACTGGCCCGTATTCTGCTGATGGAGAGTGGTGCCCGCTTTGAATCCTTCGCCCGTGAGGAGGTGCAGTCGGAGACTCAACTTTGCGACCAACAGGGATTCCGAGCCTTCACCGGCTATGCCGGTTGGTCTGCAGGGCAACTGGAACGCGAGGTGAAGGAGAAATCGTGGCTCATCCTTCCCCCAACCCAGGCACTTCTCCAGACCGTGCACACTCCCGAGGAAGGGATTTCCCGCTGGCGCAATATTATGCGGGAACTCGGCCCCCTCTACCGCTTGCTGGCGGAGGCTCCCGATGATCTTTCCTTAAACTGAAGGAGATCGCCGAATCAAGCCCTGAGCCTCCAGCCATCTAGCCGTTCTCTTCAGGGTTTCAGAAAGTTCATGGCGGGGCTGCCAGTCGAAGAGCTTGGAAAATTCTCTGTCATCGATAACCCAACGATCCGGCAGAATTTCGCGCACCCGATCCGGCCCGAGGCTGGGAATCAAGTCTCGCCACGAGGGTACGGCATCAAGCAGAAGTGATAACAGCTGGATGAGAGCCTGCGGAACTGGAAGTGTCACCCCTCTGCATCCGATGACCTCGGCCGCCGTGGCAAGGAGTTGGACATCAGTGATGATCCCGCCGCTTGAAAGATAGTACGCCGAGTCTTTGCCGCACGGCCACCCTTTCACGGTGGTAGTCAGAATCGCGTCGCAAAGATCNNCCAGCTGTACTGCTTAGGCGCAAATCCCGGCTTCACCCGCAGCCATCCTCTGGCCATTTGAAAAAGCGGCAATGTCGCGGAATCCCTCGGCCCTAGCACCATCGGAGGCCGGAGAACCAGTAGTCGCGTCCCAAGCTGTACGCGCAGTTCCCTCTCCATTGCCAACTTGGATTCGCCATAGAACGAGGTAGGGACATCCTGATCCTCCATGGTCCGGGCCAACGCGCTAGGCCTTGTCGGACCTCCTGCGGCCAAAGAAGAGAGGACAATCATCCGGCTTTTTTCCGGAAGCCGGCTCGCAAGCCTCCGACTACCCTCCACATTGGTTCGGAAATACTCCTCCCGAGTCCGCCCGAAGAGGCGTCCAGCCGCATGGATCACCCAGTCGGGCTGTGCGTGATCTGGAAACTCCCATGCATCGCCCGAGACCCGGCAGATCTCGAGTCGCGCCGCGTCCATGGAATCCCCGAGACCCTCCTCCTTGAGTTGTGAGCGAAGTTTTTCCGGGTCACGAACGGGGAGTATAATTTTATCCCATCGTTGCCACTGGCTTCCAGCTAGAATGTATAGCAGAAGATTCCTGCCGACAAATCCGGTGCAGCCGGTGATCAGCAGTTCCACGGTTCTTCCCCGGACAAGGTATTACCCTTGAGAAACCAGTGGTTTCTCGAAGAGTTCGTAGGTGCGGGAGCGTTTGCCCCCCATCAGCTCCGCCCCCTCCAGAATTTCGACATTGTTTGCCTCAACCCAGGAAAC
>PLEU01000160.1:12547-19811 GCA_003136515.1 Spartobacteria bacterium | reverse complement strand
CATCGCGGATTGTCCATTCGTGGCAGCTTCTCATGGCGGGTATGATTTCCTGTAATGGATTGTGTCGGTTGCGATTGCGAGGGAAGAGTATGGTTTTTCCCAAGGAAGTTGATAGTTTTTCCGGCGTGCGCTCGCTCGGGAAGATTTTTCTATACGCCCTCTTTGCCCTTGTGGCAGGGGCGCTCGCGGCACCACTAGTCTGGCATCTTATCCAGTTCCTGCCTGCGGGCGGTTTGCACGGGTACATTGGAGAGATACAGCGAATGCCCTTTCATCGCTATCTTTCAAGAAGCATTCAGGTTGTGGCCATCCTGATTCTGTGGCCCCTGCTTCGTTCGCTAAAGATCCGTTCTCTTGAGGAAATTGGACTCTACCGCAATCCGCATCCCTTTAGAGATATCGGGGTGGGACTGTCTGCCGGGATTCCTTCGGTAGTGATGCTGCTTGCCGCCTTGTTCATCTCAGGGGCCTTTGAGTTTCATTCGACATGGTCCATTAGCGTTATCCCCAGAATTCTCCTGACGTCACTGATCGTGGCGATGCTGGAGGAATTTCTCTTTCGCGGGCTTATGTTGGGTTTTTTCCGCCAGTTCCTAGGCAATGGATTTGCGATTTTTTGTTCCGCATGCCTTTTCGCGCTGCTTCATTTTATGAATCTCCCTTCCGTCGGCCCTGCGGAAGAAAAGCCTCATTGGTGGAGCGGTCTTGTCGCATTTTATCACCTTGGCAGCACTCTGCCCCCGACGCCGATCATGGCTTGGGCATTCGGGAGTCTCTTCCTTGCCGGCTGCATTCTCGCTTGGATGACGGTAAGAACCGGTTCGCTCTGGGCCTCGATAGGGCTTCATGGGTGCTGGATCTTTGGCCAGCAGCTATTCAATAGCATGACCTCGTACCGCCATCTTTCTTCGGAGGCGTTTCTCCCCTTCACGGGTCCCGCCCAGTGTCATGGGGCTGTCCCAATCGGTCTGGATACCCTTTTCTCAATCTTCCTTGCGGGAGCGCTGGCCGTGATCCTGCTGAGAAGACGTCCTCGTCCTCGCTCCTTTGTGGTCGGGGATTTCTAAGGAGCCTCATCGTCGGTTTCTTACAAGTTTTTTATTTGAACTAGGAGGGACTGCTCAGATTTCGAGCCCTGCTAGATCGGCTGCATTGCGCTGTAGTGCGGTGCTGGATGCCAGGGCGGGAAAAGTCTGTACCGTGTCCGTGGGAGGAGGTAGGGGAAGCTGTTATGAATGAAGAATTAATTCGCAAAGCAGATGACATATAGATTCCGCGGCTTGCCAAAATTAGGTCTTTCTTCTCTGAGCCGTAGAGTTCACACCCCATTACGACTACGAAGATCCGTCATCAACTTCTCGCTCTACTTATTCCCGTGCTGATGATTCTCAGCGAGGGGATTTATTCGGCTGGGATGTCAGCCGGGGTTTAGGTTGAAAAGCTGAAAAAAGAATGACTCGAAGGTCAACACTCCACGGCTCACTTTTAAAGATTTTGGCATTTCGTTTCTCACCTTCTCGGTCTTTGCGTGAGCATCCTTATCATGTTTTTCTCGTTCAGCTTCCCATGGGTGGTTGATTTATTGCAGAATTGACACCCATGACAATTTTTAGAAAGCCGACGCTTAAATTTGCAGGTAAGAAACAGCGTGAGATGCCCGAGGGGCTCTGGACGAAATGTCCGGGTTGTTCGGAAATGGTACACCATCTGGCCTTGGAGGAAAATCTGCGTGTCTGTCCCGGTTGCGGCTATCACTTCAGTATGGGCGCCCAGGAGCGCATCACGACTTTGGTGGATGAGGGAACTTTTGAAGAGACCGATGCAGGGATGGCTGCAGTTGATCCGCTTGGTTTCAAGGGGGTGGCGACTTATGAAGAGCGGTTGGAGACCTATCGCGCCAAGACGGGCCTTGTCGATGCGGTGATCACGGGATCGGGTTTGATCGGAGGACATCCGACCGGACTTGCCGTGATGGATTTTTCCTTTCTCGCGGCGACCATGGGATCGGTAGTGGGAGAAAAAATCACACGAGTCATTGAATCATCCACCCGGGCAAAACGCCCGGTCATCATCGTCTGCACTTCGGGGGGTGCCCGAATGTACGAGGGAATGCTCTCCCTGATGCAGATGGCCAAGACAAGTGGAGCACTTGCCCGGCATGGCGAGGCAGGGCTTCCCTATATCGCGATCCTGACCAATCCGACGACGGCCGGAGTGATGGCAAGTTTCGCCACACTGGGGGATATCACCTTGGCCGAGCCGAAGAGCATGATCGGCTTTGCCGGACCTCGGGTGATCCGGGAAACGACCCATCAGGAACTCCCGTCAGGATTCCAGACGGCGGAGTTTCTTCTCGATCATGGACTCATCGACGAGATTGTCCCTCGTTCGAAACTGCGTGAGACCCTGATCATGATCCTAGGTAACCTGATGCCGGTCAAAAGGCGATAGCATCTGATTCATGAGGGCAAAATGAAGAGCTCCGTGAGTCTGCAAGGCAGCTCACTTGACTGGCTTCTTTCAACGCAGGGGAGGGGGATCCAGCCAGGGCTTCATCGGATGGAGCGCTTGTTGAGCACCTTGGGCAATCCGGAGCAATCTCTCCGCTGCCTTCATGTCGCGGGAACCAACGGAAAAGGGTCGGTATGCGCATTTGCCGAGTCGGTGCTCCGAAATGCGGGTTATCATACAGGTTTCTATAGCTCCCCCCATCTCGTCGATTTTTCCGAGCGCATCAGAATCGATGGAAAGCCTGTTGATGAGGAGAGGATTGCGGCCGGGGTAGGGCGTCTTCGTCAAGCCGTACGGGATTGGAATCCCTTGGAATTACCAACTTTCTTTGAACTGGTGACAGCACTTGCCTTCGATCTCTTTGCGGGTGCCGGGTGTGAAATCATTGTTCTGGAAACCGGTTTGGGTGGTCGTCTGGATGCGACCAATACGGTTCCCAAGATCGCCTGTGCGATCACGCCTATAGGTCTCGACCATACCGAATGGCTGGGCGTAACTCTGGCTGAGATTGCCCGCGAAAAGGCCGGAATCCTGCGAACACAAGTCCCCGTTGTGATTGCACCGCAAGAACCTCGGGCGGCCGAGGTTCTTTCAGAGGTCGCGGCGCAGACTGGGGCTCCCTGCGTCTGGGTTAACGAACCGCTGCCGAGCCACCTGAGACTCGGTCTGACCGGTTCACACCAGCGATGGAATGCCGCCGTGGCACTGGCACTGCTGCATGCCGGGAAGTTTTCAATCCCGGAAGAGGCGATCCGGAAGGGTTTGGCTGATGTGTACTGGCCCGGACGATTTCAGCGGCTCCGCAATGGAAAATTGATTTTGGATGGAGCCCACAATCTCCATGCGGTGAGATCCCTTGTGGCGACCTGGCACGAGGAATATGGAGATCAAAAGTGCCAGCTGATATTCGGAGCGCTTCTAGACAAGCACCCGTTGGACATGCTCCTCCTGCTTGAGCAGATCGCCGAGAAGATATTCCTTGTTCCGGTGGTCTCACCACGATCAGTTGATCCGCAGCGACTGCTGGAGACTCTTCCATCCTCCAAAAGAAGCCTGTATCATGCTTTCCCAAGCTTGAGAGAAGCCATGGCGTCGGTTTTTTCATCCCCACCCGCCTCCGATGCGACAAAAATTTCCGAGGAGAGAGCCGATTGCCCCTCAGTTTTAGTGACAGGATCGCTCTTCCTGGTCGGTGAGGTGCTTGCCTTCGAATCTGGCGGGCAGTCGAAGCCACGCATCCAGTAAAGACGACTCCCCGCAGCTGTTTCGGTTTCAGCAATCTTTTTTCTGAGATTAATTTTTAAGGGGGTGGATGCTTCCTCTTGCGGAGGTGATTCTTGGGGCTGAAAATGGGGTTGCTCCAGCCCAAACTATCCCCAGCCAAAAGAGAAAAAGAGAAAAAGAAAAAACCGCACAAATCTCGTTGACCTGACCGCAAGGTATGATCTATACCTAGTAGCCGCCGAATCCACGAGACACAATATATAGTGTTTTATGGAACTTTTCCCAAGAATACCAAAACCTCTCCCAAAATCCATGGAACCACTTTCAGGACAACTCTCCCTGAGCGGAGTAGACCCGCTCCTGGGGAGGGAATTTTCCGTAAAAAAACGCGACGGACGCACCGAGTCCTTCAACGAGGAGCGTATACGACTCGCGGTGGAGAGTGCATTCAAGGCAGACCGTGATATCCCATCCGACTACTCCTTGGCGCCCGAGGATTTGGCAGCGGCTCTTTCCGTGACCGGTGCGGTAGTGCAACGACTCTTCAGTCGTGCGATCCGAGGAGAGGAACTGGAGATTGAGCGGATTCAGGACGCAGTCGAGGAGGCTCTGATGACCCAAGGCCATGTTCAGGTGGCCCGCCGCTACATTATTTATCGGGAGGACCGACGCAAAGCCCGCGCCCTCCGCGGAGATCGCGATTTGACCGGCAATGTCCAGGCCGAGCTGCACGTCACCCTCAAGGACGGAAGCAGGGAGACACTGGAACCTCAGCGCATACGCCGCACCCTGATCCGCTCCTGCCGTGGATTTGAGGATCGTTGCGATGCCCGCGACATGGCTGACGAGACGATGCGCAATATCTATAACGGAGTGCGCATCGACGAGATCGAGAAAGCGATGATCTTCGCCGCCAAATCTCGAATCGAGATGGAGCCGGCCTATGGTTATGTCACCGCTCGTTTGCTGCTGGATGTCATCTATCGAGAGACCCTCCCCGGATTCGAGCATTACCACGACGTTTCCGTGGCTCATTCCAGCCGCTTTCAGGACTACCTCAGGGAGGGGGTTGCCGCAGGACGCCTGACACCCGGGCTTCTGGAATTTGATCTGGAGAAAATCGCCTCAGCCTTGAAGCCCGACCGTGATCTCCAGTTCAACTATATGGGGCTTCAGACCATTTATGACCGCTACCTGATTCACATTGGTGGCCGCCGAATCGAGTCACCCCAGTTTTTCTGGATGCGGGTCGCTCTCGGTCTCTCCCTGAACGAGGGGGATCAGAAAAACGAACGGGCTATCGAGTTTTATGAACTTCTCTCGAGTTTCCTCTTCACTTCCTCAACGCCGACCCTTTTCAACAGCGGCACGCTCCATCCCCAGTTGAGTTCGTGCTATCTGACGACGGTGATGGACGATCTCGACCACATCTTCAAGTGCATCAGCGATGACGCCAAACTTTCCAAATGGGCCGGGGGCCTCGGCAATGACTGGACCAATGTCCGTGGCACGGGGTCGCTGATCAAAGGAACAAACGGAGAGAGTCAGGGTGTCATTCCATTCCTTAAGGTCGCCAATGACACGGCGGTGGCTGTGAACCAAGGGGGCAAGAGGAAAGGTGCCATGTGCGCCTATCTCGAAACATGGCATCTCGATATCGAGGACTTCCTGGAACTTCGCAAGAACGTGGGGGACGAGCGGCGTCGTACCCATGACATGAATACGGCCAACTGGATTCCCGATCTCTTCATGAAGCGTGTTCGAGAGAACGGTTCTTGGACTCTTTTCAGCCCAAGTGATGTTCCAGATCTACACGATCTCTACGGCCGTGCCTTTGAAGAGCGATACGCCGAGTACGAGGCCATGGCGGATCGAGGGGAAATCACCCTTTTTAAGCGTGTCGAGGCTGCGATTATTTGGCGCAAGATCCTCTCAATGGTGTTTGAGACAGGTCATCCTTGGATCACCTTCAAGGATCCTTCCAATCTCCGCTCTCCCCAAGATCATACCGGAGTGGTGCATAGCTCCAATCTCTGCACCGAGATTCTGCTTAATACCTCTGCTGAAGAGACCGCGGTCTGCAATCTTGGTTCCATCGGGCTTCCCCTGCATATCAACGGGAATGGTCTGGATCTCGAACTACTCGAGAAGACTGTCCGCACCGCCATGCGGATGCTGGATAATGTTATTGATATCAATTACTACCCGACCCCCGAAGCACAGAATGCGAACCTCCGTCACCGGCCGGTCGGTCTGGGGCTCATGGGTTTTCAGGATGCCCTCTATAAGATGAAGATCAGCTATGCCAGCGAGGAGGCGGTGAGTTTTGCCGATCGTAGCATGGAGGCGATCTCCTATTTCGCAATTCTGGCCTCCTCAGAACTGGCCGCCGAACGGGGAGCTTACGCCACGTTCAAGGGTTCCAAGTGGGATCGTGGCCTGCTTCCAATCGACACCATAGATCTGCTGGAAAAGGAACGTGGCATCCCTGTTACGATGGATCGTTCCAGCAGCCTCGACTGGAATGTCGTCCGTGCAGCCATTCGCAAGAATGGAATGCGCAATAGCAACACGATGGCTATCGCCCCCACGGCAACCATTTCCAATATCACGGGAGTGGCTCAGTCGATCGAACCGACTTTCAAGAACCTTTTTGCCAAGGGAAATCTCAGCGGGGACTTCACTGTCATCAACAGTTACCTTGTCGAAGAACTCAAGTCGCTTGGCCTCTGGGATCGCAAAATGATTGAAGAGCTCAAATACATGGATGGTTCCATTCTCGAAATCGACCGCATTCCCGAGGATGTCCGCGAGATCTACCGCACGGCCTTCGAAATCGACCCGGTCTGGTATGTGGAGTGCGCCAGCCGCCGTCAGAAATGGATTGATATGGGGCAGTCACTTAACCTCTACATCGCTGCCCCTAATGGTCGGAAGCTCAACGACATGTATTTTCATGCCTGGGAATCGGGACTTAAGACCACCTACTACCTCCGCTCAGTGGCCGCCACGACCAAGGAAAAATCTTCCCTTCAGTCCCGCCCAAGCTGGGTCAACCAAGGGAAGAAGAAGGAATTCACCCCAGAGCAGGTTCAGGCCTGCAGCATTGAAGCGATGCGCAACGGCGGTGAATGCGAAGCCTGCCAATAACCCACGATAACCGCCCGTTCTTTTCAATTCACTGGAAGAGCCAAGAAACCTCAATTAGACTAGAACAGCCAACCGATNNCCATGTCCTGCTGCAACGCATCCTCAGAAAAAGCCACCCTCCACGATCTCACAAAGAGAATCGATGCAGATCAGAAACGTCTCGTGAACTGCAAACAGGTTGATGTCAACCAACTCATGCCCCTCAAGTATACCTGGGCTTGGGATTACTACACCAAGGGATGCGCCAATCACTGGATGCCCAATGAGATTCCGATGCAGCGGGACATCGAACTCTGGAAATCGAATCGGCTTACCGCCGAGGAGCGCCAAGTTATTCTGAGGAATCTCGGTTTTTTCAGCACTGCAGAGAGCCTTGTCG
>PLEU01000160.1:0-12542 GCA_003136515.1 Spartobacteria bacterium | reverse complement strand
TACATCGTGGAGAGTCTTTCGCTTGATCAGCGCGAGGTTTTCAACATGTATCATGAGGTCAATTCCATCCATGAGAAGGATGCCTTTGAGATGCAGCTTACCTCAGCAATCATGGAAGAGGGTTTCTCCACCGAGACACCTCAGGGGCTGCGCACCTTCCTGAANNAACAAGATGGTCGGGATCGGACAGCAGTTTGAATACATCATGCGCGATGAATCCATCCATCTGAATTTCGGTATTGATCTCATCAATTGCATCCGCGACGAGAATCCCGGTATCTGGACGGAGGAATTCGAGGCTGAAATCCGAGCTATGATCCTGCACTCAGTCGAACTCGAAGTTGCTTATGCTCAGGATTGTATGCCGCGAGGCATTCTTGGTCTGAATGCCGGACTCTTCCGTGAATATGTTCAATATATAGCCGACCGCCGTTTTGACCGTCTCCGTATGCCGATACAATTCAAAAGCCAGAACCCATTTCCATGGATGAGCGAGGCGATGGATCTCTCGAAGGAACAGAATTTCTTTGAGGGCAAAGTGACCGAGTATCAGAATGCCGGCGCTTTGGAATGGTAGCGTCTTAGTTTTTACAACTTTCAATTCTAGAATTTCCCCCCCGAAGTCCCGAAAACCCAGAGGCAGCCCGCAGCCGGAGTGAATTGACCACCGGAGGCGGGCTGTTCTGTTATTTGGTGATTACACGGAAATCTGGCCGGTTTAGTCTGTAGGCTTTCGCTCGGATAGGTCAGGATCCACGAGTAACAATCCCGCTGAATTCCATCATCACGTGAAATTTATCCTCTGTTTCATTCTGACATGGGGAGTGACCGCTTCGGCGCAAGAAACAGGCATCCGGGATGTGGGACTGACGATTGAGATGAACCATAGGACTGCCGCATTTGACCCACGTGCGGCTCTTGGAGCCGGCATTGATGGGCATTGGGAGGGAGAAACCGTGAAGATGTTCACGCTTGGTCATTTGCAGCAGATGCTGGGTGCCGGACTAGGGCCTGTTGCTGTGAGGTTGCGTACTGAGTTGGCCGTGGAGGCGTGGCACTGGAATCCCAGAGGGAGTTGGAGTGACCCTGTGCATCATCAGGGATATTGGACATCTGATGCGACGCCGCAAGCGCCGATCATTCTATCGTATGGATATAAGCTTCCCCGTCGGGGGAACACCCTTGATGAGGCTAATGATGACGGCTTCTCGATGCTGGATGATGGTGATCCCAAGACATTCTGGAAGAGCAATCCTTATTTGTCGAAACCCTTTACAGGTGAAGCCGACAGGGTGCATTCGCAGTGGGTGGTTCTCGATTTTGGAAAACCCGTTTCGATCAATTCTATTCGCATTAGATGGGGAGATCCCTATGCACGGAAATTTCTTGTGGAGTATTCGCTCAAGGGACGTGTTTATTTCGGAGGGCATCCGAGAACAATTTTTGAGCCTGTCTGGAGGCGCTTTCCCAAGGGAAATATTACTGAGTGTGTAGGGGGAGAGCAGGAACTGAGATTGTCGGATCAGCCCCTGAAGGCGCAATATCTTCGACTCTGGATGACAGAGAGTTCTGGAAGCGCCCCGTCTGGATCTCGTGATATCCGCGATCATCTGGGATATGCAATCAGGGAGATCAGTGCCGGCGTGCTGGATGAAAAGGGTATGTTCCATGACGAGGTAAGTCATGCCCCCAACCATGATCAAACTCTCACTTACGCCTCCTCTACAGATCCGTGGCATAGGGCAAGTGATCGAGATCCCGGAGTAGAGCAACCGGGAATTGATTTATTGAACGATTGCGGGATTACTCGTGGAATTCCCATCATGCTTGCGGTGCCTGTGTTCTACGACACACCGGAGAATGCTGCGGCTCTTGCCTCATATACACGTGCAAAAGAAATTCGGGTGGGGCGTTATGAACTCGGCGAGGAACCGGATGGGCAGCGTGTGGCTCCGGAGGACTTCGGGGCACTCTATGCTCAGTCGGCGCGGGCGATCCGGAAAGCGGTGCCTCAGGGAACCCTCGGGGGACCAAGCTTTGTCACCGTCGATGTTGATCCCACAGATGACACCTACCGATTTGATCATCGATGGTGGATCAGGGATTTTCGAGAGGAATTGGCACGTCAGGCTCAGTCACAGAATTATCAGTTCATTTCCTTCGAGTGGTATCCCTTTGATGATGTGGATGGGAGCGAGGTGCAGCAGGTTCCGTTAGGTGCTGGGATGCTGGATCGGGCTATTTCAAGACTGCATCCACTGGGACTGCCCCTCGTAATCGGTGAGGGCAATTACTCCGTTTTTTCCTGCCGGCAGGAGGTCGATCTGGGGGGAGCTCTTCTAAATAGCGAAATGGCAGCCCAGTTTTTAGTGAACGGTGGCAGCGCCATGTATTTCTACAGCTATGAGCCAAACAACCTGGAGGAATCCTCCGGCTCCTGGGGAAACCAGATGATGTTGATGCAGGAGAGCGGGGGTGGTGCGGCGATCCCGTTGGCCAGCTATTATGCCATGCGCCTAATGACACGTGAGTGGATGAATCCCCGGGGTGGAGTGCACGAGGCCTTTGCCGTGAAGACCAATCTGTCGAAGCAGCAGCAAAAATATCTGAGCGTTTTTGCTCTCAAGCGACCTGATGCCAGTTGGTCTCTTCTCTTGATCAACAAGGATTCAAAAAATGGAGTGAGGGTTGAAGGCCTTCCCTTTTCGGGCCCATTTCGATGCATCACTTACTCGGCGAAGGATTATGAATGGTATCCTGATGGGGATCGGGGGCATCCCCTGCGCAATCAGCCGCCCGAAATACACGTCGTCCAAAAGGGTAGGCAGTTGGTATTCCCCCCTTGGTCGATCGCGGTGGTACGGAGCGAACCTATTTCAGGAAAAGCCAACTGATCACGCCGGCCGCACCCATCATCAGGACGGGATTGATTTTGGTGAAAAGCATGAGGGCGAGTGCGACCGCTGCCATGATTCCTGTGGCTGCGGAATGGATTGAGGTCTTCGCGATGATGAAGGTTGCCGCGAGTATAAGTCCTGTTGAGATCGGCATCATTGCCTGCTGGACGGCATGCCGCCAGGGGGATTCCTGAAGGCTGTCCCAATATTTTCCAACGGCAAAAACAAGCAGTGAACTGGGTAGGAACATGGCGATCGTTGCGATTAAGGCTCCGAGGAGCGCCATGAGAACGCCGTATTGAAGGCACGCTTTGAGGCCGACAAGGGTGACAATCATCATGGAGGGACCGGGGGCCGCCATGCTGATGGAGAAGAGATCGACAAACTGCTGGTCGGTCATCCAGTGAAACTCGCCGACGGCATCCATGTGCATGGAGGGAAGCACAACTTTTCCACCACCAAAGGCGGAGAGAGAAAGGACCGAAAAAAGTCCGGCTAGCTGGGCAAAGGTCTTGATCATGATGATGTCTTTGGATCGGGGGCTTCGGGCTTTTGCATGCGGGGTCGGTGCCACCAGATGGCAAGAGGAGCCATCAGCATAATCACGTAGGGCACGTGGAGGTGTGCGATCCTAACAAGGGCAAAGGTGACCCCAATTAGCACGACATCAAAGATGCCGGTTATCGCTTTCTGTCCCGCCTCAAACACCATGCTTGCCATGAGTCCGCAGGCCGCGGCGGTCACTCCCGCCAAGATGGCACCTGCATCAGCGGTTTTGCCTGCATGAAAATAGAGAAAACCCAATGCACAGACCATGACGAAAGGTGGGGCAATGATGGAAACAACGGCGATGATGGCGCCGATGGAGCCTCGTAGATGATTGCCGATATAGACGGAAATCCCCACCACATTGGCCCCAGGAAGGAGTTGGGCCAGCGCGAGACCGGGGAGGAATTCATCGTCGGTAAGCCACTTTTTCTGGGAAACAACGAGTCTGCGAATGTAGGCGGTCAATCCGCCGCCGAAGCTTGTCATGCCGATGAAGGCAAAGAGCAGAGCCAATTCGCGCAGCGACGGCTTTACCGCAGCCTGCGTTCCGACATCGGAGATCTCCCCGTCAGGATTTGGGGACTGAGGATTCCCCATGCTGCTCTGAGAGCTTTTTGGCGGCGCTTTTTTCCAAATCTTCCTGGATTCCTTTATCGGTGAGATCCATACGTTTGGAATTTTCCCAATCACCTTCGAAGATTTCCACCAGACGCTTGATCAGATGGGGATCGGTGAATCGAATTCCGAGTTCGCGACGTTCGTTGAAGCACTTCGGATAGATGTTGAAGGAACTCAACAGTGCACGGTGCTTGTCGGCGAGAATCAACTTGGCATGAAGATGGGTGCCTTGAAGCTTGTGGACATTGATCCCCAGATCCCCCAGTAGACGCAGTCCGGCGATACCATCAAGGCGGTAAAAATCCCTGAGCGAATGCACGGGCAGAGCCATCGCATGAACTTTCACATCCTTCTTCATTTTGGCGTGGACAAGTGCCTCAATGACAGGNNCGACATATTTTTCATGCTGGATGTAAAGCGACTTTTCCGCATTGTTGATGAAATCGATCACCTCTTGGCGCGCGCTGCCCACGCTCCAGATCAGGTTGGAGGTCGGGGGAGGGGTGAAATCCGTTCGGTTCCAATCAGCTTCGAAGCAGGCTGCCACTTCAGCGACTTCCGCCGAATCATTGGTGACCAGACCATAGTCACGTGTCTCGCCGAAATATTTGGGAGCCCAGTTGAGGGACATGATGAAAGCCTGGTGTCCATCGACGACCATCGATTTTTCATGCGTGATCGGATACTTGGGATTTGTCTCCTTGATCGGCACTCCGGAATTCTTGAAAATCTCGAAGGCCTCATCGTTGTCATGTTCTCCAGTGAAACGGGAGGGATTGAGCATCACGCGCACCTTAATACCGCGCTTATGGGCACTCACCACTGCCGCGATGAGGATCGGGTCAGTAAACTGGAACATCTTTATGTCCAGAGATTTTTTTGCCCCATCTAGGGTCTTCAAAATCGGATTGATGCCATCGTCCGGCTGCACGATGAGGTGGTGAACAGCGTCTTCAAACATGGGGTTTATGTTGCCTCAACTTTCTGAAATTTTCAAAGATTATAAGAGGAATGAACGCAAAATTTTTCCGCGCGCTATCTCAGTTCTCCGGCGAGTATTAGAATATCCCCTCTCCCGCGCCTTCTATCCATTAACGAAACCCGCGATAATTCTTCAGCGCTATTTTTGAGAAAAATGGTTTAATTGAATAACTGAAATGAATCGTCAATGCTTTATGACGTTTGCTCTAATCACGCTCCTGATATTATCGGGCGGATGTAAAAAAAAGCCCCTGCAGATTGTCAAAGCAGAACTTGGTGATCCCGATGCCCAATATCAGACTGCATTGGCCTATTATTATGGCCGCGGAGTCTCTAAAAATCCTGAGAAAGGTCTGGAATGGCTGAAAAAATCCGCCGAACAAGGAAATCAATTGGCTATCCGGGCATTGGCGTTGGCTTATTATTCCGGAAATGGTGGAGGACTCAATAAGCAAGAGGCATTTAAGTGGTTTCAGAAAGCTGCATTGAAAGGCGATTCGGTGTCTCAGAACTACCTTGGAGCGATGTATCTGAAAGGCGATGGAGTTCCAAAAGATGAGACCACAGCAGCTGAATGGTTCCAGAAGTCGGCCGATCAGGGGAATGTCTCAGCCATCCGTAATTTGGCCTATTCCTACTACACTGGAAAAGGGGTGCCGGTTGATTTCGAGAAGGGAACGGAGTTGTTTCAGCTCCTCGCAGATCATGGCGATAGCGAGGCCGAATATAATCTGGGCCATGCTTATCAGATGGGGTTAGGTGTCACGCAGGATCTCAGTGAGTCGATAAAATGGCTACAGAGGTCTGGCAATCAGGGGAATGTTAATGCCCAGTTTGATCTCGGAGAGGCTTACAGACGAGGTGGGGGGGTTCCTCAAGATTTTCAAAAGGCAACCCAGTGGTACAGGAAAGCTGCCATTCAGGGGAACTTAGCAGCTGCCTATCAGGTTGGGGCGGCCTATTACTACGGCGATGGAGCTCCCAAGGATCCTGTCGAGGGGTTGGCATGGCTGTACTGTTCCAATATTGCGGGAACTCATCAGGATATCTGTGAGATAGCCGAAAAAATGCTCGGACCCGACGAGTCTCGAAGGGCAAAAAAACGTGCGGAAGACCTTCAGAACGGGATATCAAGATCAACAGCCGGGCCCGTACAATAAAGCCCGAGCCGATTTCTTGACTTGCCCGGTTTAGTGGATTCACGGAGTATGAAGATTATGCGGTTCCCCTGGAAAGTTATTGCTGCGATTGCGGCTGTCTGGATCGTAGCGTTGCTAATCATCCACTGGAGCCGTTCCATCAAACCGACTCCTGTTTCAATTGAAGCTTACCTATATAAGCATGACCTTAACCAGATTTCAGGTGCTGAAAGGGCGAAGATCATCGAACATGTTGCAGAACAGCTGAATCGGCTCAGTTTCGAGCAGAGGCAGCAGATTAGCAGCAGCGGAGCCGATCGGGAATTTTTCGAGAAAATGACTCCGGAGGAAAGGAACCACTTTCTGGATTTGACGCTGCCAGAAGGATTTCACCAACTCATCATCGTGCTCAACAAGATGGAACCTGCGGCGAGGAAAAAGATCGTCGAACAGGCTGTGCAGAATATCCAAAACTCTACCCCGCCCCAGGAGAGGCGCATTGATGATGCCCAGGCACAGAAAATTGTTTCCCAAGGACTGGATACTTTTTACAAGGACTCCAGTCCCGAGACGAAGCTCGATTTTGCACCCCTCATCGAACAGATTCAGCGAACTACCCAGAATCTTCGATGAAACGGGGATCAAGGGGTTTTACTCTCATCGAACTGATCGTGGTCATCAGTGTCGTCGCAGTGCTTTCAGCACTTGCTCTTCCCTCATACAACATCGTTCTGGCCCACTCCAATTCGTCGAAATGTCTTTCCAATTTGCGTGCGCTTGGCGCTTCACTAAATCTCTATCTTGCTGATCACGGGATGACCATGCCGCAGATGGTGGCTGCGCGCGACAGTACGGCCCAGCAAGATCCGGCGCTTGATACGGTTCTGGCGCCCTATGTTGATAACAAGAATGTTTTCGTCTGTCCGGCTGGACGTGCCATTGCCGTGACTACAGGAACTAGTTATTCTTGGAACAATGCGCTCAACGGACAAAACGTTAACTCGTTGAATATGTTCGGCGTGTTGAACACCCTGAGCAGCATACCGGTTTTTTTTGACAAGTCTGCATTTCATCAATACTCCGGCAGTGCCGTAAATATGCTCTATGCCGATGGGCACGCGCAGAACTAGGCTTTCTTTATAGCTCAATGAGTGATCTCATACGTTTGGAGATGCTCTCCAAAGCATTCGGAGGCCGTGCTGCGGTGACGGATCTTTCACTTTCAATTGCAAGAGGCGAAATCTTTGGTCTGCTGGGGCATAATGGGGCCGGCAAGAGCACCACTTTCGGGATGATGCTTGGTCACGTCAGGCCTGACAGAGGTGAGGCTTTTGTCTGCGGTCACTCCGTTCAGTGGGACCGTTCCAGAGCACTGAGGCATGTCGGCGCGATATTCGAAACACCCTGTTTCTATGATTATCTGAGCGGGTGGCAGAATCTTCGCTTTCTTGTTTCGCTAAGCGACGTAGTTCCTGATTCACGCTTGCGCGAGGTTGTGGAATTAGTTGGGTTAACGGGTCGCATCAATGATCCCGTATCCTATTATAGCCACGGCATGAGGCAGCGGCTTGCTTTAGCACAGGCATTGCTACCTGCACCGGAATTTATTCTTCTCGATGAGCCGACCGAGGGGCTTGATCCCGCTGGGATTCACGAGATGAGGGCCATGATCAGGCGGTTGAGGGATGAACGTGGTCTGACGGTCATGCTCTCTTCCCATCTGCTCTCCGAAGTGGAGCAGCTCTGCGACCGGGTTGCCATATTGGACGGAGGAAAGCTCGTATTTTGCGGCGAATGGAGGGAGGGGCCCCCACAATGGAAACTCTCGCTTGATGATTGGTCACAGGCAGTCAGCATCCTTAATGCTCATGTCGCTGAAGCGAATGGAGAGCTGATTGTACTGCGCGATGGGGTCGATATATCAGATCTCGTAGCGGCCCTTGTGCTAGCCGGCGTGCGTGTGAGAGGCGTCGAACTTCTCCGTCCGACCCTGGAGGATTTTTATTTGGGACGGATACGTAAATAATTACTGATCAATGAAACTTTTTGCACAACAACTCGGAGGGGAACTCCGGAAACTATTCGCCAGGAAGAGAACCTACATCGGTTTTGGTGCCTTTCTCGTTTTGGAATGCATGGTGCTCTTTTTACTACATCTGCCAAAAGCCAAGAAAGCGATCAGCCAGATAATCAATTCGGCCGGATACGATCCGAGTGAATACTTTTCTGGACTGACGCTAGGATTGATCATCGTGATGTCGACGGTCTTTCTGCTGGGGGCTCTTTATCTCGCCCTTGTCTGNNTAGTCTGCGGGGATGTGGTGAGCAAGGAAGTTGAGGATGGCACAATGCGGATGATGCTCTGCCGCCCGGTCTCGCGCGGGCGTATCCTCTTACTCAAAGCGGTAGCCTGCGTGATCTATTCCGGTGTTCTCCTGTTCTTTATCTCCATTACGGCATTACTTGCTGGCTCTTTATATGGCGGATTTGGCGGTCTTTTCGTCCTCGCCCCATTGGATCATATTTTCGCCCTTTATGATTTTTGGCCGGGCCTAGAAAGGTACCTCATGGCGATCCCTCTTCTTTGGCTGAGTCTCTGCACTGTCTCAGCTATCGCTTTCTTTTTCTCCTGCACGAAAATGAAGCCCGCAGCTGCCACCATACTTACTCTTTCGGTACTCTTCCTGGATACGGTTTTGAAGGGCATCCCTTTTTTTGAAAGTTACCATGATTGGTTTCTCACCTCAAAAATGGGAGCCTGGACCCATATCTTTGAGTACAATGTACCTTGGGAGGGAATGATTGAAAATTATGCGCTCCTTGGAGCAATCAATTTAACACTGCTCCTGATTGGCTGGCAGATCTTTGAGCAACGGGATTTCAAATCCTGATCCATTTTTTGATCTGCCGCCGCAAACGATTCCTGCCGCTCAGCTATGGCATTGGCATTTTAGAAGACCCGCAAAAGTAACTGGCTCAGTTTTTCAAATCGCCGCCGCTATAGCATCGCCCATTGCGCTGGTGCCGACCTTCGTCGTTCCCTCCGAATAAATATCACCGGTGCGGAGTCCAGAAGCGATGACCTTGCGAACCGCGGTGTCGATGCCATTGGCTGCGGATACTTCGTTGAGTGAATGTCGAAGGAGCATTGCGGCGCTCAGGATCTGGGCTATGGGATTGGCGATCCCCTTGCCCGCAATGTCGGGAGCCGTGCCCCCGCTGGGCTCATACATGCCGAAACGGCGAGACTCCCCGTTGTTTTGGCCGAGGCTTGCACTTGGAAGCATCCCGAGAGATCCGGCAATCATGGCCATTTCATCACTCAGGATATCACCAAAAAGATTCTCTGCGAGCACGACATCGAACTGCTTCGGATTCTTGATGAGCTGCATGGCCGCATTATCGACATAAAGATGAGAGAGGGTCACATCGGGATATTCCTTTGAGACTTCGTTGACCGTGCGCCGCCAAAGAATTCCGTTCTGGAGCACATTGGCCTTGTCAATGGATGTCAGTTGACTGCGCCGTCCACGCGCAGCCTGAAAGGCGACATGGGCAATCCGCTCGATTTCGCTTTTTTTGTAAACCATTGTATCGACGGCCATCGGCTCTTCTCCATCTTCTTTCAGGAACTTCGGCTCACCAAAGTAGAGCCCCCCCGTCAATTCGCGCACGCAGAGAACATCGACGCCACCGGCCACCGACTCGGGGCGTAGCGGCGAGGCATGGGCCAGTTCTGGAAGGCAAATGCAGGGGCGGAGATTGGCGAAAAGACCGAAATGCTTGCGAAGCGGGAGTAGTGCGGCGCGTTCGGGTTGCTCGTTCGGTGGAAGTGATTCCCATTTTGGGCCGCCGACAGAGCCGAATAGTATGGCATCCGATTCTTGGCAGACCTTCAAGGTTTCCCCAGGAAGTGCCTTGCCGGTCGCATCAATCGCAGCACCCCCTACGGGCACCGGAGTCTCATGTATCAAGAAACCAAACTTCTGCTCAACTACTCGGAGAACTTTGAGCGCCTCTGTCATGACTTCAGGGCCAATGCCATCTCCGGCGAGAACTGCAATACGATAGGTGGTACTCATAGAGTGGGTGGATTTAAGCCATCGAGACTGATTGGCGCAAGCTGGAGCTCTCGTCTAGGATGCGGCCTCGATAAATTTCCTGATTTTTTCCTGATCCTTCTTCCCGGGTGAAGCTTCCACCCCACTAGCGACGTCGACAGCATGGGGATGAACATGGGCGACCGCCGTTGTAACATTGCCTGGGGTAAGCCCGCCAGCGAGGATCACGCGGCGATCAGGCTGATCTCTGACAAACCTTGCGGCCAGCCCCCAGTCGAGAGCCTGTCCACTGCCGCCATAGCTTCCTGGGACAGATGCATCCAGCAGTAGATAGGGTGTATTAAAATTTGTCGCCAAATCCAAATCCTCTGCCTTTCCGATCCGGAGTGCCTTGATCCAGTATGGAAAGAGAAATCCTTCAGTTGTGCAGAAGTCGGGAGGCTCATTACCGTGAAACTGGATTGCATCGAAGCAAGCCGCATCCCGAAGTTTTTTTAGCATATCTGCTTCAGGATTCACGACAACGGCAATCCTAGCAGTTTCAGGAAAGGATTTTCCAAGCTCCTGAATCCAGCCAAGATCGGCGCATAAGACCGAACGAGGGGAGGGGGGGTAAAAATTAAAGCCGAGTGCCCCGGCTCCCGCTTTGATGGCTGCCAGAGCATCTTCGCGCGAGGTTATGCCGCAGATTTTGGGAGCGGCGGGGCTTTTCGAGAAAAATGCCGTCACAACCCCGAGGATGATTTAGCGATCATCCGGGACGACCCGTGCATTCGCGGGTTTGATCTGCGGGTGATGATTCAAGGGATATACATGTCCGTCGCTGGAGCGGAAAAAACTGCTCAAAATCCAGCTTATTATCCCGATCACCAGCCCTGCAAACAGGGCGTTCCAGAATCCATCCACATGAAACCCATGTACGATGGAGGAAACAAAGAGAAGCATCAGTGCATTGATGACAAGGATGAAGAAGCCCATGGTCACGATGATGAATGGAAGGCTGAGCATCAGGAGGACGGGGCGTATGAAGGCATTGATTATTCCTAGAAGGAGGGCGGCGGTAAAGAGGCTCCCGGTACTGTCATAGGTAATACCTGAAATGATGTGCGAGGCTCCCATGACGGCAAGTGTTGTGATGAACCAGCGGATGAGAAATTCCTTCATTTGATCATTCTAGCCTTATGTGCGATGTCAGGAAGCTCAAATCCGCGGCTGTTTTATCCCCCTTTGGTGATTGAGACGAATTTGACACAAAAATCCATTCGACGAATCAAAGGAACGGTCTAGGATTTGCTTCAGGGAGTATAACTTATGGACACTAAATCCTCCAAAACTGATTCCAAGGCAGCCAAAAAGGGAGTAAGTACCGAGAAAAAGGTTAAGATAGCCAATCCAACCTCTGAGGTTCCAAAAAAGACCGCTGTCACTGCCCGTAAGAAACGGGCAACCAAGGCAACTACTTCAAAATCAGGACAGAGTATCTCACTTGATGCCAAGCCAGTTGTGGGGGAGCCTGTCATACCCCACGGGGAGATTTCACTCCGTGCTTACTTCATCGCCGAAAGGCGGCAGAAGATGGGGTGGCCCGGTGATGCTTCTTCCGATTGGGCTGATGCTGTCAGCCAACTAAAAGCCGAGGCCATCGAAAAACCGTTGAAGAAGCGGTAATGCTAGCGCGCAGGTCATTTTTTGCGCAAAAAAATCCAAAACCCGCAACTAGGGCTTCAGTCCTGTAGCCAAGATAGTCTGAAAGTTGGGAGCCTGCTGCTCCCTTGCCACCACACTGACTTCAAGCTCCCGGAATCCCGATTTCTCCAGCATGGCATGGAGTTCGACACCGGAGAAACCGAGCCAGACATGGGCGTAGAGTTCCTTGGCCTGCTCCTGGGTATGACTCGCCAGATCGAGCACTAAGATACGTCCGCCCGGTTTGAGAATGCGCCAGGCACTTTCGATAGCACGCTGGGGGCGCGCTGCATGATGGAGTGCCTGACTAAAGAGTACGAGATCAACGGCATCATCTTCAATGGGCGGTTCCTCAAGATCTCCGAGTCGATATTCCAGATTTTGAAATCCGTTTTCCTGAGCAATTCGTGAGCCGTACTCCACCATCTTCGCTGAGTTATCAATGGCGATCACCCTCTTCACCGTCTTGGCGAGAAGCTGGGACAAGGTTCCCTCCCCGGCTCCCATGTCAGCTATCACAAGTGGTGGCAGGAGCCGTAGCAATCCGTGGGCCAGTGCCTGCCATGAACGACCAGGAATGTAGGTGCGGCCAAATTTTCCGGCCAGTTTGT
>PLEU01000009.1 GCA_003136515.1 Spartobacteria bacterium | reverse complement strand
CGGTCGGCAAGATAGACGCTGTTACCGCGTTTTCTTGCCTCCCTGTCAAGGGGAGTACCGGGCTTCACGTAATGGGACACGTCGGCGATGTGTACGGCGACATCCCACCCGAAGTCAGTCGGCTGCACCTCGATGGCATCGTCAAAATCCCGTGCATCATCGGGATCAATGGTGATGATCTTGCGTGCCCGCAGATCCTCGCGTCCTTCGACATCGGCATCGGTGACGCGAACGCCGAAGCCTTGCGCCTCGGCATTGACGGCCTCCGGGAATTCTCGCGGCAGGCCATGCTTGTGAATCACAGAGAGCATATCGACGCCGGGAGCGCCTGACGGCCCGAGCACCTCGATGATGTGCCCTTCGGGGTTGACATGGCTATTCTCCCAGCGGTCGAGGTGCGCAACGACCTTGTCTCCGGGGCGGGCTCCCTCGGCGGATGGGACAAAAAGACTTCGAGGGAAACGTGGATCGTCGGCTAGTACGTGGAAGAAACTCTTCGTACGCTGGAGGGTTCCCACGATCGGAGCATCCGCCCGTTCGACGATGCGGAGTATCTTTCCTTCGGCCCGTCTGTCGCGACGCACCCTGCCCTGATCACGTGTGTCACGGATTAGCCTGGCCACCACCCGGTCTCCATGCAGGGCTGTACCGAGATGATCGGCGGAGATGAAGAGATCCTTTCCCCCCTCCTCCTCAGCGAGTACGTGCCCGGAGCCGCCGGCATGGATTTGGAGTTTACCGCTGAAGAGATCTGCTGCCTGCGGAACTATGTAGTGGTCATGGCGAACCCGGGCGAGCTTCCCCGCCCGCTCAAGAGAAGAGAGAGTTTGCTGGAGTTCAGAGGCTTCTTTGCTGGAGAGGGAAAGGGCGCGGGAGATTGCCGGTGCTGGGAGCGGATCATTCTCTAGGAGCCGCAGGAGTGTGCTTTCCAGCAAGGGGGTGGGTCTTGGAGCGTCCTCCATGCTGGACGTCGATGCCTTCCTTGCTCTTCCCCCCTTGTATTGATCGTTGGATTTGTTGCCCTGACGGGGTGGTCTCTTGTCGGTTTTGTCACCCTTTGAAGGGAATTGGCTTACAGAGGGCTTCGGGCCGGGCAGTCTTTTCTTGGGCACAAGGCAGCATCCACGGCATTCTACGCGGAGCAAACAAGAAAATGCTTGTGACTTCAATCAAGAGGCGGAAAGTAAGTGTATGAAATCCCCCATCGAAATCGAACTCATGAAGCAAAAGGGCAACACCGCCTTTACGCTAATAGAGCTCCTAGTCGTCATTGCCATTATCGCTATNNTGGTCGCTATTGCCGGGGGCGTTTCTGCCTATGAGGCTGAATATGGCAAACTACCAAGCAACGGAACATCCACAAACTTCGGCCCGGATCTGGTTAATATCCTCTGCAGCTCCAATGATGCCGTCAACAACCCTAGGGGAATCATCTTCCTTGAGGCGCCCTCTTGGAAAAACGGCAAGGGGGGAACGAATGCAAACGGCTATTGCGGCCCGTTTAATTCCACTAATCCATATAGTGTGGTCATGGACACAACTTACTCAAACATACTGTCCAATCTCCCTTCGCAGACTGGGATTGGCAGTGCGATCAGTTACACCAATGTCATTCCTAAGGATGTCGCCGTCTGGACGATCTGGACAAACGGAACTCAAACGTACCTGATCGATTCTTGGGATTAGAGATGCTGCCGCGGGTGTGGTTCAATGGTAGANNGGGGGTTCGATTCCCCTCACCCGCTCCACACTGTAAATGACACCAAGGGGTGCAAAACTGTGAAAATGCGCATATGGATTATTTGAGGTCCATAAGGTCAAAAACCCGAGGTTTTCGGATGTCTAACGCGTTGAATTGAGAGATCCGCGAAAAGAAAAGTCATTCGCGAATGCGGTAAGTCCAGCACTCTAGAGCATTCGCTCCAGCGATTTTTGTCTTCTTTCAATTGGAAATAGAAAATGAGAATGTCGCATCCAGCATGATGTCCGATGTAGACTGAGGATTTAGATCATCCGAGTCTCCGCACGCGGTTCCCATGTTACCGCTCTCGCATCACGAGATGCGGGCTTCACCAAGTAGGCTCAGCTTTTATCAGGTGCCAAGGAGTCGACAGGATTCCCATTATTCTTCCGAGGGGAGGAATTCCTGATGATGAACCGTACTGACCCTGGGATATCCGGATAAGGAAAGTGATGACCCCAGAACTCGCCGCTTTCCTTGACTGAGACAACCTCGATAGTACTGCCGAGTGCCTCCAGCCGCCTCTTGGCCTCCAAGGTATTCTGCTCCGGCGGTACTACCTGGTCATTCAGGCAGATGACATGCCTGATTGGGATCCCAGCCTTAGCGATGGGAGCGAGCTGGTCGATTGGGTTGCCTCGATAGGCCATCGCCTCCGCATCGTTCTTGAAGCCGTAGGAGGCCAGTATCATCGGCCATTCCGTGGCTTTGTCCTTCGGCCACTTGAGCGGCCAGCTTTTGAAATCCATCACCGGGACGTCCCCATAGATGCAGGCCACACGATCGGGGTGGCGTGCTGCATAGCGATAGGCGGCCAGCCCCCCGCGGCTGCATGGTTCGAGAGCCATTTTTGGGGCGAGTTGCCACCGGGCCCTGGCCTGGACATAAAACTGATCCATCACATCAAGTGCGGCATCTGAACCAAGCAAGTCCAGCACCTCAACATAGCCAATGTGGTAGCCGTTGCGGACGAGCTCCAGATCCACAAGAGGCATGTAGTCGGGAAACGAGGTGCGCCAAATCCATGGTTTGCCTGGAGCGGAATTTAAGGGAATAACCACGTAAGCTGCATGCCCCGCTACGAGGAACGACTGTTTCTGGAATCCGTTCCAATCCGATACCTGCACACCTTGAGGGGGTGCGCCCGGTACTGGGAAGGAGTTTGTTTCGGCTCCCGCTCCGCAGATTACTATCATGATCGCGAGCAATGCCAACCGATGAAGGAATACGTGCACCACAATGCCTTTTCTGTGGATTCAGCCGATGAAGGTTGACCGGATGGATGAGCTATTCTTGGCTAAAGTTACTTTTTCAGCAGATCGCGGATTTCGGTAAGCAGTTCCTCTGATTTTGTCGGTCCAGCAGGGGTGGCCTCCTCTTTTTTGCGGATGGTATTGATCACCTTGACGAGTCCAAAGACACAGGCGCTGATGATGACAAATTCAATAATGACATTGATAAAATTGCCGTAGCACAGGAGAGCCGCACCATCCTTCTGGGCATCTGCGAGGGTGGCATAGTGTTTGCCATTCAGTGGAATGTAGAGGTCCTTGAAATCGATACCTTTCAGGATGAGTCCGATCGGGGGCATGATGATGTCGTTGACCAGAGCGGTGACGATCTTTCCGAAAGCGGCACCCATGATGACGCCGATGGCGAGATCTACGACATTGCCTCGACTGATGAATTCCTTGAATTCCGTGAAGACTTTGGACGAGTGCTCCACAACGACTTTGGCAGCTTTTGGATCAGGGATCATTGTACGAGAAAAATCTAAAACCTGCGAAGCGAAAAGCTAAAACCTCGCCACCCTTTGATGGTGTGTCAAGAGCCCATCAGACCTCAGGCTTCGCTGGGTCCGCTTTCTGTATCAGCTCCACCTCATAGCCTTCCGGGGCATCGAGGAAGGCTATGATCGATCCCGAGGCGGTGTGGTGCGGGCCATCGCTGAGAGGATAGCCCTTAGCCGCGGCGGATTTGGCAAAGCTTTCGAGATTGGTGACCGCAAAGGCGAGATGCGTCAGATCAGGACCAACCTCCACAGGGCCGCTGGCATCGTACTGGCAAATCTCGATCTCCTCCTCGCTCCCGGGAGCCTTGAGAAAGACAAGTTTGGAGCCGCGACCACTCTCACTGCGACGGGTTTCCAGTAGGCCGAGAACATCGCGGTAAAAGGAGACCGTCTTTTCAAGGTCATGAACCCGATACCGCGTATGTAGAAGTTTGGTGATCATGATTAAAGCAGTGTAGCATTGCAAGACAGGTTGTCAGCGAAAATCACTTAGATCCGCCTGCATCACCGCTTGTGTCGCGGCGATTGCCATACGTGCCATAGCGACATTGTGAACCCGCAGGATCGATGCCTGCCGAAGGACGCCGGCCACGACGCAGGCCGCGGTACCCGCATCGCGGTCGGCAGGCTTGCGTATGCCGAGAACGCGGCCGATAACACTCTTTCGGGAGATCGGCAACAGGATGGGGAGGCCCAGATTTCTGAGACGGTCAAGCTCACGGTAAATGATGAGGTTGTCCCCAGTCTGTTTCGCAAAATCAATACCGGGATCGAGCACGAGAGAGTTGCGTGGCAAGCCTGCCGCTGTGGCCAGCGCGATCTTCCCCTCGAAGAATTGATGGAGCGTGTCCATAATGTCTCTGTGGATGACATCGCTCTGAGGGATCTTGGGCGCAGCTGTCGTGTGCATAATGAGAAGGGCCGTGTCGTGAAGCGCGCACAATCGGGCATTCCGGTCATCAGGGAGGCCTCCCATGTCATTGAGCAGATCGACTCCGAGAGGCAGGATCGCTTCGACCACCTCGGATCGCCAGGTATTGACCGAAAGAAGGGGGGGGGAGTGCAGATGCTTAAAATGGAGGGCAAATCCCTCCACCACCGGTAGCAGCCTCCGGATTTCTTCCCTCACGCTGATCGGGGAGCGATTGGTGCGGGCGCTTTCAGCGCCGAGATCGATGATGTGCGCGCCTTCCTCGGCAAGAACGTGTGCCCGTTCCAGCGCCCAGACAGGATCGAGATTCCCATCGTCGGAGAAGGAATCATCGTTGATATTGACGATACCCATTATCAGGGGGGCGGGCTCCAGAGTGATGGAGCAGCCATGGATTTTCACCATATTGGGTTTAGAGGCGAGAGGCGCGGTCACGGGAACATCCTTGTCTCGAAGAGCGATTTTTTCCACCCTTCTGCAGAGATGCCTTTTCTCCAATCCGTTTACGCCAAGCTTCGCCGTCATCCCAAGAGGATCGTTTTTCCCGATGGCTCCGATCCCCGAGTCATTCGAGCGGCACGGATATTCAATGACCGCGGCCTCGGTGTGGCGGTCCTGATCGGCAAGCGTGCCGAGATCGAATCGGTGGCTGCGGCCAATGACATATCACTTGTCCGCGTCGCCATCGTTGATCCGGAGACCTCCACTGAGATGCCCCGCTTCCTGGCATTAGCTGGTAGTCTCGAACGCTATCGTGGTTTGAGTGCGGGGGATCTCAGAAATTCCCTCAGCTCGCCCAATTACTTCGCTGCCATGATGCTTCAGAACGGCTTGGTGGATGGTCTGGTGGGAGGCGTGAGCACATATTCTGGATCGCTTTTCCGCCCGCTGCTCCAGCTCATCAAACCACTTCCCGACGCATCGGTCATCTCCAGCGCGATGATTGTCGAGCTGCCGAGGCAGGATTTTGGGGACGACGGGGTACTCTTCTTCGCCGACTGTGGCGTGGTTCCCGAGCCGACAGTCGCACAGCTCGCCTCCATCGGCGTGCAGACGGGGTTGTTGGCGAGACAGGTTTTTGGCAGTCGTCCCCGGATTGCTTTCCTGAGTTTTTCGACGCACGGCAGTTCCTCTCATCCGGCCGTATCCAAGATGGCAGCAGCGGCGGCTCAAGCCCGCCAGCTTGTCATGCAGATCAGTTCCTCCAGCGGCTTCGATGACCTCATGGAGATTGATGGAGAGCTTCAGGCGGACACGGCCATTGTTCCTTCCATCGCGGGGATAAAACTTCCCGACAGCATGGTCGCAGGCAGGGCAAATGTGCTCATCTTTCCGGATCTAAACTCCGGCAATATCGCCGCCAAGCTGGTGCATCACCTAGCGGGAGCGCGGGTTTACGGCCAGATTATCACCGGGCTCACGCGCCCGGCGGCGGAACTTTCACGCGGCACACTGAGCGAGGATATTGCTTCGGTTGCGGCCATCATCGGGCTTCAGGCCGTAGAGTATCGCAAGCTCTATCCCCTCTCGGACGATCCGATGGGCGGTGTGAAGTGAATACATCGACCCCGCGACTATTCATCGCCGCGACGGAACAGAACACTGGCAAGACCACTACGGCCCTAGGCCTTTATCAATCACTAGGCGCGCGTTACGGGCGCATCGGCTTCATCAAACCGGTGGGGCAGCGTTTTGTCGATGTAGAGGGGCATCGCATCGACGAGGACAGCCTGCTGATCCGTGACACCTACGATACGCAGGTTCCGATTGAGGCGATGAGCCCGATTGCAGTGGAGCCCGATTTCACCCGCAGATATATCAACGGGGCCAATCACGAAGCACTTGTCCGGAGGATTCGCAACGCCTTCGACCGGGCCTGTTGGGAAAAAGATTTTAACCTGATTGAGGGGACTGGTCATGCCGGTGTCGGCTCGGTTTTTGATCTCTCCAACGCCCGGGTAGCCGGCATACTCCGGGCAAAGGTTCTGCTCATCACTCCTGGAGGAATCGGACGGCCCATTGATGAGGCGGCGCTGAACAAGGCGCTCTTCGACCGTGCGGGAGTCGATGTAATTGGGGTCGTCATGAATAAAGTAATTCCCTCTAAAATGGAGGAGATCGCGGAGGTGGCGCGCAAGGGCTTCAGGCGGGTCGGCCTGGAATTGCTCGGCATGGTTCCACGCGTGGAGATGCTCGCCGTTCCCACGCTTGAACAGGTTCGCGAGGTGTTGAGAGGTGAAACTCTCTATGGGCAGGAGAATCTGGGGCGTCATGCAGAGCGCGTCGTGATCGGGGCGATGAGCGCAGCCCATGCCACGGCGCAGTTCACTCCCGGGACACTCCTTGTGATTCCTGGGGATCGCGAAAATATTCTCTCCATGGCACTCCAGTGCTCTGATCGGTTGGGCGGCGTAGTGCTTTCCGATGGCCTGCGACCGCCTGCGGAAATCTGTCGTTTGATGGAGAAGGCCTCGCTGCCAGTGATCCTCGCCTCAGGTGATTGCTACCAGATCGCAAGTCGCGTTCACTCGATGACGGTAAAAACCCTTCCTTCTGATCATTCCAAAATCGCACGTATTCAGGAGGAAATCAGCTCCCGGCTGGATGTGAATCGCATCCTAGAAAAACTGGGTAACGGGTGAGTAGGGTAGGCTTTCACCCCATGAAATCCTGCTTGTCTGCAAGGGCGGGGAGTGATCATTCTCATATCCTATGTCCTACACTTTACCTCCACTTCCCTATGCCTTCGACGCGCTGGAGCCCACTATCGATGCGCGCACGATGGAGATCCACCATGACAAGCACCATGCTGCTTATGTCAATAACCTCAACAATGCGCTCAAGGATCACCCCGAGCTTTCCGCCAAGCCGGTTAATGACCTGATCGCTGACCTTTCAGTTGTCCCTGAGCCCATCCGTAATGCCGTTCGCAATAACGGAGGCGGTCATTCCAACCATTCCTTCTTTTGGGAGATCATGGGTTCCGGCAAGGGAGGAGCCCCGGTCGGCACCTTGGCCGATGCCATCACCAAGAGTTTTGGAAGCTTTGAGGAGTTCAAGACCAAGTTCGATGCGGGTGGCGTTGGCCGTTTCGGCAGCGGATTTGTCTGGCTTATCGTCAACAAGCAGGGGGCTTTGGAGATCGTCTCCACGCCGAATCAGGACAGCCCTATCATGGATGGCAACAAGCCGATCATCGCCAACGATGTCTGGGAACATGCCTATTACCTGAACTACCAGAACCGCCGCCCCGATTATCTCAAGGCTTGGTGGAATGTCGTCAACTGGGATCACGCCGAACAGAACTACCAGACTGCACTGAAGTAGGTGATCTAAGGCCGGTTTCGCACTCTAAAAATCCGCCTCCGTACACTGGGTGCGGGTTTTTTAGTGCTTGGAGGATCAACGCACGAAGTTCTTGGGGACACGGTGCTTGACGGAGAGCACCTTTTGGGAAAGGGCGTCAATCTCGACAAGGGAGTATTTTTCGCGAGCATTCGAGTGCGGCGATCCCCGCCCCGCCTGCTCTTCGACAAGGACTTTCCAGACCGGCCGGTTCTTCTGTTCGACCAGCATGCTGGTGATTACTTTGCAGTCAGTGAATTGGGCGCGCGCCGCATCACGGGCTCCATCCTCCGGCAGGAGTGAAGCCTGAGCCGAAGCCCCGGCTGATGGAGGTGGCGTGACACTTTGCGCTGAAAGGCATGGGAGACCGGCGAAGGCGGAGACTAGGAGGAGTGTGCGAAGCTTCATGCTAAAATTAACACCAGATCCGCTCGGGAGTTACCCGCAGATTCATTAATGGTTTCTCAGTTGGCCCAGACTATCCGTCGTGCCGCATGATCAGCGGCGACAAGTTCAACGAGTGTGGGATGCCCAATGAAGGGGACGCTCTTCATCGCGTGCGCCACATATTCCCAAATGCCGGGGAAGCTTAATCGGCCATCGAGGAAGGCATCCACCGCCGTTTCATTGGCGGCGTTGAGCACCGCAGGTAGCGTGCCTCCGCGACTGCCTGCCTGCCGAGCCAGCTCCAGCGCTGGGAAGAGATCGGGACGTGGGGCTTCAAAATCGAGTCGCCCGAGCAAGGCAAGATCAAGCGGCGCGCACGGGCCTTCCAGACGTTCGGGATAAGTGAGGGCAAACTGGATCGGGAGCGCCATGTCGGTCGAACTCAGTTGCGCGATGATGGAGCCGTCCACAAACTCAACCATTGAATGAACGATGCTTTGCGGGTGGATCACCACGTCGATTTTCTCCATGGGGATGCCAAAGAGCCACTTCGCCTCAATCATCTCCAACCCCTTGTTGAAGAGGGTCGCGGAATCGATCGAAATTTTTCTTCCCATCGACCACGTGGGGTGACGCAGCGCCTGCTCCGGAGTGACGGAGGAAAGTTCCTTCGACGATCCGTTCCGAAACGGTCCTCCCGAGCATGTCAGAATTAGCCTCTTTACCGTGGAAGGGTTGCGGCCTTCCAGGCACTGAAAGATGGCATTGTGCTCGCTGTCGACGGGCAGGATCGCGACCTTGTGCTTGGCGGCCTCGCGCGTGACTTCCTCGCCGGCCATGACGAGGATTTCCTTGGAGGCCACGGCGATGTCCTTGCCGGCGCGGATAGCCGCCAGGGCCGGTTGCAATCCTGCCGTGCCCACGATCGCAATCAAAACGATGTCCGCCTCCGGCAACGTCGCCAGTTTCAGCAAACCTTCCGCCCCGCTGACCACTTCCGTGGAAAAACCCACGATCGAACGCAGCTCCTGTGCCTTGGCCGGATCGGCGATGGAAATGATTGCGGGTTGATGGCGCCGGGTTTGTTTGATGAGTAGATCGGCGTTCCCCCCCGCCGCGAGGCCGATGAGCCGGATTTGGTCCGGCAAATCATCCGCGACTTTCACGGTGCTGGTGCCAATGGAGCCAGTGCTGCCAAGGAGGACGACATTCTTCATGCTCAAAATTGATTACGGATGAGTCAACACGTGGCGGAGATAAAGATACATGATCGGCGCATTAAACAATAAACTGTCCAGCAAGTCGAGAATCCCGCCGATCCCCGGAAACAATTTGCCGGAATCTTTCAACCCGGCTTCACGCTTGAACAAGGACTCGATCAAATCGCCGATGACCGCCGTGGAGCTCAAGATCACTCCGAGCATCAACGCATGGAGCGGATTCATGCCCAGCATGTGGCCACCCAGAAAATGCACGAACACCAGACTGGCCCCGGTAGAAACCAGGATTGCCCCCGCAAAACCTTCCCAGGTTTTTCCGGGACTGATCCGCGGGATCATTTTATGCCGGCCGATAAGCGAACCGACCGCATACGCGCCCATGTCGCTGAACTTGGTGACGAGGATGAAATAAAAGACATAGAATTTACCGTCGCCGCCCAGTCCAGGGAAAAAATTGATTTTCTGGATGAAATTCAACAGCCACGGAACATACATCAGGCCAAACAAGGTCACCGCGATAGCAGTAATGCCCGAGCCGGGTGCCTTGGATAGAAACTGGCGAACACACAACCCCAGCACGAACAAGATTAGAAACAATGTTTCAAAATCATTCACGCGCGCCGGGGAATCGTAGATGCCGAGCCACCCGTGGAAATGCGCGAACGTTCCCAGCATGAGGAGTCCCCCGCCCACCAGGCCGGTGCATTTAAAACACGGCAGCCGGGCATGCTCGGCCATTCCGTAAAACTCCACCAAACCGGCCAGGGCCAGCGTGGCGATCAGGAGCACGAAAACGCCGTCGGAAATGACGCGGTTCCGCGAAAACATGGCGGCGAGAACGACCGCCCACAGGAAAAGGGTGGAGACCAGGCGACGCAGGAAAACCTGCGCCTTGGATGGCGTAACGCTGGCCGGCCCGGACATGGGCGCGCACAATATCAGGCAAACTTCCAAAAGCCAACGCGTTTCAGTCGAGAATCCGCGATGGCAAGCTGAAAACGATGATGGGGGGAAAAGAAAAGAGGCCGGACACTACTCCGGCCTCATTTGAGAACAAGCGCTCTAAATCTACTTGGCGCGAATTAGCAGTTGAACAGTTTGCACACGGTTTACCGCACCTTCGCCACTCACAACAAAACCAGGCTAACATGGATCCCGTAAAGCGCATGTCACCAGTTGTGGT